>CAZBNU010000108.1:0-7780 GCA_964493075.1 uncultured Nitrospirales bacterium
GGCGATACAACAAGCAACACAAGAATAATCAGAGCAACGTAATCCATAACGGTCTTGTCCTTTCAGAAAATGGATGTGATTTTGGGAAAACACTGTTGGTAGTGTACCTGACAATCGCAATGGAGACAAAATCCGCACCGCCCTGTTTTGGCTGGCTCTATTGTTGATTTTTCTGCTGATGCCTGTTAGAATGTTAGGAGTCTAACATTTCTGGTGATACAGGAGGTTTTCCTTTTGTTGGTGCTAAATCAAAATGTCGGCTTGTTTTGCCGGGGGATGTTGTTGCCTGGGAGTCTTAGGGAGAGTAGGTCTATGGAAGTACAGCGTTCGGGACGGGTACATATCATGATCCACCTGATCGGGGTGGCGGTACTGAAGGTGCTGGGCTGGAAGGTGGAAGGCACGGCGCCGGACGTGCCCAAGGTGGTGGTTATTGTTGCGTATCATACCACCAACTGGGATTATCTTGTGGCGATATGTATTTCATGGTATTTCCGCGTCAAGGGCGCGTGGTTTGGCAAGGCCGAACTTTTTGACTGGCCCCTGATTGGCAGGCTTTTCCCGAAAACAGGTGGCATTCCAGTATATCGCGATCGGCCCCAGGGGCTTGTGGAACAGATCGTCAATGCCTTTAACGAACGGGAAGAGATCATGTTGGTGCTGACGCCGGAAGGCACGCGAAAAAAGAGTCCCCATTGGCACTCCGGGTTTTACAGTGTTGCCTTGCAGGCAAAGGTTCCCATTTCGCTGGGCTATCTTGATTACAAGCGCAAGGCGGGCGGGTTCGGTCCGCTCTTTTACCCCACCGGCAATGTGGAACAGGACTTGGAGCATCTTCGGCACTATTACGCCGCCATAACACCACGCTACCCGGACCGCGTCGGTCCGATTAAATTCAAAGATGGAGAGTGGAATAATGGAAGTTAAGCAGGCGAAACAGGTAAACATCTTTGCTCATTATCTGGGTGTTCTTATATTAAAGGTACTGGGATGGAAAGCGGTGGGGAAAAGGCCTGATGCGCCGAAGATCGTGGTGGTGGTAGCCCCTCATACCTCGTACTGGGATTTGCCCATGATCGTCTTTGTGTCCTGGTATTTCAAGAACACGGGCGTATGGTTTGGCAAGGCGGAAATTTTTGACTGGCCCGTTCTCGGTTTTTTGTTCAAAAAAGTGGGGGGGCTGCCTGTGTACCGTGACCGGCATCAGGGATTGGTGGATCAGATTGTGGACGCCTTTGACAAGCACGACGAGATACTGTTTGCGCTGACCCCTGAAGGTACGCGCAAGAAAATGCCCTACTGGAAATCGGGATTCTATCGGGTGGCGTTGCGGGCGAAGGTACCCATCTCGCTCGGGTATCTGGATTTCAAAAAAAAAGAGGTCGGCTACGGGCCCATGTTCCATCCCACCGGCGACCCGGAAAAAGACATGCAGGTTATCCGCGACTTTTATGCCACCATAACACCGCGCCATCCCGACCGTGTTGGGCCGATATGTTTCCGGGATGAAGATATGAAAACACTCGGTAAGGATTCCTGATTGTGAGTTCAAATAAATGATACTCCAGAAAATAACCTGCTATCGCTATTGCGTTCCACTATGTTGGGGTGGCGAGCGGCAGGGAGTGTTGTTTTCATTGGAAAACGATGCCTCACGGACAGGTTGGGGCGAAGCTGCGCCGTTGCCGGGCTTTTCTTTTGAAACGCTGGAGGCGGTACTTGATGCTTCTTTGCGGTTTTGTAATGAGATACGCGGTTGTTCCGTCAGCGAGATCAGGGAACGGATGGCAGGAAATATAATTACATCGCCCTCATTGTATTTTGCTTTTGACGGTGCGTTGCGTCAAATTGAGATTGTTGGTGATAACAAGGCGACCGTTTCCATACCTCTATGCGCGTTGGCGGCAGGGGACGATGACGCCGTGCATGGGCAGGTGGCGTCGGCGTTGAACAAAGGGTATCAGACCGTCAAGGTGAAGGTGGGTGCGGGGACATTGCAGGACGATATCAGAAAAATGAAAGGGCTGTTGCGCGATTTTACGGGGTGTTGCCGCTGGCGTTTTGATGCTAATCGTGCTTGGGCGTTTGAAGAGGCGATGCGTTTTTGCGAGGTAATCGCCGGGGATGACGCCCTTGACTATGTTGAGGAACCGTTGTGTGATTTCCGACGTTTGCCCGAATTGCAGGACGCGGCTGGTGTGCCTTGCGCCGTGGATGAAACCTTGCAGGAATTGAGCCGTTGTTTGTTTTCGGATCATGCGGCGCAAGAGGAAATCTTGCGTCATACGGTGGAGGCCGCGCAAGTGCTGGTGTGGAAGCCCTCTCTGTGCATGTATCCGAAACGTATGCATCTGGATACTGCTGCCCCTGTGGTGTTGAGTGGCGCTTATGAGTCCGGGGTGGGTACGGCGGCCATTCTTGAACTTGCCGCAGCCGCGCTGGATTGTGGTGCGGCGGGGATTGACACGTACAGTCGGCTTGAACAGGATGTGCTTGAACAACGGCTGCCTGTATCCTGTGGTGAGGTTTCCCTGCAGGCGGTTCGGGCTGCCGCAGGCAGGATAAACACGGAGCGGCTGGAAGAGGTGTGGCATGTGTGAGACCTCGCAGAAACCGATACGAACATGTCCCATTGCCGCCCGGGCGGTGGAATGTCCGGAACTCATCGCATATATTGCAGAAGGGGAAAGGCTTTCCTATCAGGACTGTGATCTGGCAATTGCTGCCTGTCAGGAGCGTCTTCATTCGCAGGGAATCCATGCAGGAGACTGTGTAATTCTTAGTGCCCCGCTCTCACTGGCGTATTGCATCCAACTGTGGGCGCTTTTCCGAATGGGCGCGGTTGCGTGTCCTGTGAACCCTGCATTATCGCCGTGTTCTCAAAAGGTGGGTTCCGCTTCGCTTCACCCAGCCTACAGCACCATTGTGATGACATCGGGCAGTTCAGGCGTTCCCCGTGCGGCGGTACATAGCCTTGACAATCATGTGCAGGCAGCAATGGCGGCGAACCGTAACATGCCCCTTGAACCCGGTGATGGCTGGCTGCTGTCTCTGCCGCTGTTTCACGTGGCGGGGCTTGCCATTCTATTCCGGTGTGCGCTTGCAGGTGCGGCGGTGATTGTTCCGGAAGCGGATAAAACGCTTGAAGAAATGCTGTTTCAATCGGGTCCGACCCATGTTTCGCTTGTGCCGACGCAATTGTATCGGCTACTGGAATCTCCGCGCGCCACAGAAACACTTCGTTCTATGAAAGGGATTCTGTTGGGCGGTGCGCCTGCATCGCCCGAGCTTATAAAACGCGCCTTTGATGCTGGACTTCACTTGGTGTGCAGTTACGGCATGACGGAAACGGCGGCGCAATTGTGCGCCACGCCTCCCGGCGCGGCCCTGGACACCCTGCTTACCAGTGGCTATCCGTTGTTGCCCGACACGGTGCGCATGGGTGTTGACAAGGTGATTGAGGTGCGCGGGCCGACCTTGTTTCAGGGGTATGTCACGGAGGGTAATGACTGCCATCTGCCCTTGACGGATGACGGCTGGTTCCGCACTGGAGACGTAGGTTATCTTGATGAACAGGGTCGGTTGCATGTCACCGGTCGGGCAGATGCTATGTTTATATCCGGCGGCGAGAACATTCAGCCCGAAGAGATTGAGGGGGCACTATGCGCGATGCCGGGTATTCGTCGCGCCGTGGTGGTTCCTGTGGCCCATGAGGAATGGGGTATGGTTCCAGCGGCATTTCTGGATATGGAATCGCAGAACACGATTGATGCGGCAATCCTGCGCACAGAACTCGCGAAGTATCTTCCACGTTTCAAAATCCCACGTCATTACCTGCCGTGGCCTGCTGATTTAGATGCAGGCATGAAATCGGACCGGAAAGCACTGGCTGAGGAAGCAAAGCGCTTGCTGGCGTGAAGTAGGGTGGTTGGGTATGAAGACATCTGGAAGTAGATTAAAGCCACTCAACGGTCAATTATTAGCCACTTAATGGCTACATATTAGCCACTCAGTGGCGGATTTGTCAAGTTTTTGGGGGTGTAATTTCGGCTATGTAATACGGAATGAACGAGTTAGAATTTTTTTGCTTAAAAAATGAGATCACGATTTTGATCGTATTGCCTTAGGCAAAGTGGTGGAGCGTATCAGTGCCTTTTCTGATATGAACCGCGATGAAAAACAAGAATCTTCTCTGTAGGCGCACTATGATAGTGCGCCAAGCATACAGGCTAAACCTCGGCGCACTATCATAGTACGCCTACAAATCCTGCCCCTCTGGATTGCGGGCGAAGTCCGCGTTAATCCTGGTATTCTGCGCGGGGAAAGGATCCGAGCACCTTGATTTGACGGGCAAACTCGCCGGCTTCTGCCAGCACTTCCTTTACGTGTTCGTCTTCAATGTGCCCCAGGAAATCAATGAAGAAGACATATTCCCAGGCTTTTTGCTGTGAGGGGCGGGACTCAATGCGTGTGAGGTTGATGTTGCGCTTGGAAAAGGGCAGCAGGAGGTTGTAGAGGGTGCCAGGCTTGTCTTTTACCCACACCAGAATCGAAGTCTTGTCGTCGCCGGTACGTTTAACCGGTTGGTGTCCGATGACAACAAAGCGTGTGTAATTGTGGGGCGCGTCTTCGATGCGTTCCGCGAGTATATCCAGGTTGTAGGTTTGTGCGGCGAGTTTGCTGGCAATGGCTGCCGCGCCGGGCTCTTCCGCGGCGCGACGCGCTGCTTCGGCGGTACTGCTGATTTCGATGAGTTCCGCATTGGGCAGGTTGGCGCGCAGCCAGTTACGACATTGCAGTAAGGCGTTGTCTTTTGAGTAAACCCGCTTAATCTCCTTCAGGGTGCATTTGGCCATGAGGTTCTGGGTGATGTGAAGCAGCACCTCGTTTACGATTTTCAGATTGGAGGAAATGAAACGGTCGAGGGTGTCGCTCACGGAGCCGCCCATGGAACTTTCCACAGGCACCACGCCGTAATCAATGCGTTTGCGTTCCACTTCGGTGAACACATCAGGAAACGAGGGCAGGGGCACATATTCCGCTGCGCCGCCGAAAACGCGCAGTGCTGCCATGTGGCTGAAGGTGTCGCGGGGGCCCAGAAAGGCGACACTGGTGGGTTTCTCCAGGGCGCGGATGGCGCTGATGATTTCCCGGTAAATGGATTGCACAGCTTTGTTGTCGAGGGGGCCGGCATTGCATTCCGCAAGTTTTCGGAATACGGCCTTCTCACGTTCGGGCACATAAATAGGCGCATTGGCGCCCCGTTTCAGATCGCCGATGGCCTGTGCGGCCTGTGCGCGCTCATTGAGCGTTTGAATAATCTGCGCATCCAGCGCGTCAATTTTTTGTCGGAGTTCATCCAGATTCACAACTTGTTTCCCTCGTGGTTGCATTCCGTCAGCAACATGCTTCTCCAGTCCATTATAAACGACTTGGCAGGGTTATGTGGTAATGGAGTGCTTTTGGCTGCGTGGTTACTTGACGATCTCAATGGGCGCCTTGGCCACCATGAGTGAAGCATGGCGTCCGCTGTCAAACCGCACCCGTACCTGGAACTTACTTCCTTCACCTTTGGTATACTGTACAACACCACGTCCGAAACGGGGGTGCCGTATGACATCGCCGGTTTTCAGCGGGTTACGGGAGGGTGCTTCCGTCGGCGTGTTTGCCGTTGCCGTGCGCGGTGCAGCGGTCTTTTCTTTTACGGTGTTCCCGTTTCTGTCAACCATGCGCAGGCGTTCTTCCCCGATTTCCTGCAGGAAGCGACTTGGGCGTCTGTTCCTGTTATACACGCCATAAAGCATGCGTGTATCCGACGCCGTGAGCGTGAGGCTTTTGCGTGCCCGGGTCATAGCCACATAGCACAAGCGTCGCTCTTCCTCAATGTCGTCCTCCTCCTCAAAACGCATGGAAGGAAACATCTCTTCTTCGAGGCCGATGACATAGACATGGTCAAATTCAAGGCCCTTGGCGCAATGGCAGGTCATGAGCGTGACCGCACCCTCGGATTCATCCCAGCCGTCCACATCCGACACCAGCGCGAGTTCTTCAAGAAAGCCTTCCAGACCGCGTTCATCGGCACGCTCGTCGAATTGCTTGCACGACACAATAAACTCGTTCACGACTTCGATGCGATTTCGAGAGTCTTTTTCATCGTTGTGCTCCACGTATTCGCGGTAGGCGATGCGTTCCAGCAGTTTCTCCACCAGTTCCGCCACTTTTGTGGCGGCCACCAGATTGCGCAGGTCATCTATGATGTCAGCCAGTTCAACGGCGGCACGGCGGGTGCGCGTGGAAATACTCTCGTCGCCTTCCGCTTCCCGCAGTGCCTGCAGCAGGGGAATGCGGCGTAGTGTGGCGTAGTCCACCAGTTGTTCGCGACCCGTTTCGCCGATGCCTCTTGTTGGCACATTGAGGATGCGTCGCAGGGATTCATCATCCGCAGGGTTCACCAGCAGTCGGAGGTAGGCGAGAATATCCTTGATTTCCTTGCGGCTGTAAAACTTGATGCCGCCTACCACCACGTAAGGGACGCGCCAGGTGCGCATGGCCTCTTCCATAAGCCGCGCCAGAATATGCGCACGATAAAAGATGGCGACCGAACCCGGTTCAAGTTTGCGACGACGTATATCCTCTACCACGAAGTGGGATTCGTCCTCCGCTTCGTCCGCTAGAAAACAGGACACCGGCACTCCCTCTTCGACCTCCGTAAACAGGCGTTTCCCGAGACGGTTTACGTTGTACGCCACGAGCGCGTTGGCGGCGGCGAGAATTTCGGGCGTGCTGCGGTAGTTTTGTTCCAGCCGATACACATGAGCCTTGGGGAAGTCGCGGGCAAAATCGAGGATGTTGTTAATGTCCGCGCCGCGCCACGAATAAATGCTCTGGTCTTCATCACCCACGACAAACAGATTGCCATCCTCGCCCAGGCAGCGGGCAATGACGTACTGGCTGCGGTTGGTGTCCTGGTACTCGTCCACAAGGATATGCCGAAACCGATGGCGGTAGCGATCGCGCACTTCCGGGAACCGCTCCAGCAAAAACGCTGTCAGCGCGGTGAGGTCATCGAAATCCATGGCGCCGCATCCCTTGAGGGCATCATGATAGCGGTTCCACAATTCGCGGCATGTTGCCTCTTCCGGCGTTTCCGGTGGGTCGCTCCAGTTGGGGTATGGCTCAATTTGTTTAATACTGCTGATGTAGCCCAGGGCGGCACGAGGCAACACGGCCATAAAGGTCTTGGACAGTTCCTTAACAAGCCGCTTCATGAGGGACAACTGGTCCTGGTCGTCGAAGATGGTAAAGTTTTGCGGTCGTTCCAGTAGAGCCGCGTTGCGGCGCAATACCCATAGGCCAAAGGAATGGAACGTGCCAATAAAGGAAGGGGTCATCTCCAGATCAATGCGGCTGGCAAAGCGGCTTCGCATTTCGCCTGCCGCTTTATTGGTGAACGTAAGGGCCAGCAGGTTGCGGGGGTTAACGCCCCGTTCTTCCACAAGATGCGCCATGCGTTCTATGATGACGCGCGTCTTGCCGCTGCCCGCACCCGCCAGCACCAATGCTGGACCGTCAGGCGCGGTTACTGCCGCCTGTTGTGCTTCATTGAGTTGTACCATGGATATGAACTATAACCCTCCTGAATGTATACACGGGATGTTCCGCAGTATGACAAACATTATTGCATTCAAGCACCTCGCGTTTCGGAGGGGGGACATTCCTGTCCCCGAATCACAAACATCTGCCTCCGGTATGTGACATTTCGGGGGACAGGAATGTCCCC
>CAZBNU010000108.1:7880-12466 GCA_964493075.1 uncultured Nitrospirales bacterium
GAATCACAAACATCTGCCTCCGGTATGTGACATTTCGGGGGACAGGAATGTCCCCGAATCACAAACATCTGCCTCCGGTATGTGACATTTCGGGGGACAGGAATGTCCCCCCTCCGAAACGGCCGGAATGAAGGTCGTGTTGCTTTCTGTGCTTGAAAAATTTGTGTCATTTTACGCCGAAACGTTATCGGTAGAACTAAAAGCTGCTGGACGCGTCCAGCGTTTCGTCGTGGGGGGCAATTGCCTTGCCTTCAATATTGGGACCGGTGATCATTTCCCTGTAGGGAAGACCGGGGCCCACCATGGGGTAGACAAAGGCAAATTTATCCACGTTCACTTCAAGAAACGCAGGTCCCTCGAAGGATACAAACGCCTTCAGGGCGGGCAGCAATTCTTCGTAGGTGGTTACGCGGCGCGCAAACTTAAATCCGTCCGCTTCCGCTGCCTTGATGAAGTCCTTGGTGTGCATGGTCTTGTCGGTGCCGGAATAGCGTGATCCGTAATACAGGGTTTGCCATTGTACCACCATGCCGTCGCCGTGGTTGTTCATGAGCAGTACCTTTACCGGCAGGTTGTAATTGGTGCAGGTTTCAAGTTCACCGATATTCATGCGGATGCTACCGTCGCCGTCAACATCAATGACCAGTTTGCCCGGGTTGGCGGCTTGTGCGCCGATGGCGGCGGGCAGTCCGAATCCCATGGTGCCCATGCTGCCCGAAGTGATCCATGTGCGCGGTTTCTTAAAGTCGAAGTATTGCGCACTGAACATCTGATGCTGGCCCACGCCAGTGACAATGATCGCGTCGCCTTTGGTGATCTTATTCAGTGCGTCCAATACTGCTTCAGGCTGGATAATGTCTGATTCACGGTTGAAATTGAACGCATATTGCTTTTTCATAGCGGATACATGTTTGATCCATTGCTTATGTTCGATTTTCCAGTTTTTGCCTGCCTCGGTAATACTGCGAAGCGCCACGGCGGCGTCACCGACGTAATGCCAGTCCACCGGCTTCACTTTTCCAATCTCCGCTGCGTCAATGTCAATGTGCGCGATGACGGCGTTGGCGGCGAATTCTTTGGGTAAGCCTGCGACGCGATCGTCAAAGCGCGCTCCTAATGCGATTAGCAGATCGCACTCGTCTACGGCATAGTTTCCGTAGGCAGAACCGTGCATACCGAGCATGTCCAGACACAGATCGCTGCGGGTGTCTATTGCGCCAATGCCCATCAGCGTAGTGACTGCTGGTATCTGGAATTGCTCCATGAAGGTGCGCAGTTCCTTTTCAGCGTTACTGATGATGACGCCGCCACCCACATAGAGCAGTGGTCGCTTTGCGCGTTTCAGCAGTTTCAAAAAGGATTCCGTCGTTTCCTTAGGCATCTTTTTGTGCGCCATTTTGTTGACGCGCTCCTGGTAGCCGTGCAACTGCAGCACACTTTCACTGTCGTAGGGGCCTTGCCAATTTTGTACGTCCTTGGGCACATCAATCACAACGGGGCCGGGTCGCCCGCTGCGTGCAATCTGAAAGGCGGTGCGCACGGTAGCGGCCAGTTCTGTCGGGTCTTTAACCAGGAAAACATGTTTGGCGCAAGCGCTCATGAGGCCGAAGACGGGCGCTTCCTGAAAGGCGTCCGTACCGATGGCGGCGCGGGCTACCTGCCCGCAAATCAACACCACGGGGATGGAGTCCGACATACAGTCGCGCACCGGTGTGGCGCTGTTGGTTGCGCCGGGGCCTGAAGTTACAATGAATACGCCCACCTTACCCGTGGAACGGGCATACCCTGCCGCCATAAACCCGGCGCCCTGTTCGTTGGCAGGTACTATCAGATTGATAGTGTTACCCGGGTTATCAGTGTTATAGCGAAAAATGGCGTCATAAGTTGGCAGAATCGCGCCGCCGCTGTACCCGAAAATGGTGTCCACGCCTTCATCTGCAAGGGCCTGTATGGTCATATCGGCGCCGCTCATTATGACGCCGTGATTCTTTGATTTTTTAGATTTTTTTCCAACCATATCCTGATTCCTTTATATGTTCTGCAACGCCTATTACGAAGGCGTTCATAAGTGATGCAGAAAAAACAAACGGCGCCTGTAGTTTTCTTCCTGGACTGCCGGTTGTGTGAATATCCCCGGAAGCGAAAATGCTTATTGCGGGGGTTATGGATAAACAAAACGCGAGCGCCATTGAATCAACGACGCTCGCGGAAAGGTCTTTTACACAGGCTGCTTAAGCATCCTTTTCCGGTTCCTGCGCCGCATCTTCAGCGGGCGACTCCGGTACACCTGACACGGGGGCCTCCTCTTCCTGTTCTTGGGCGGGGGCTTCAGTCTCAGGGGCATCTTCCGTTTTTTCTTCAGCGACGGTTTCAGTTTCTTCCACAGGCGCATCTGAATTTTCTTCAGCGACGGTTTCCGTTTCTTCAGCTGGCGCTTCCGTATTCTC
The DNA here is from genome assembly GCA_964493075.1 of uncultured Nitrospirales bacterium. Classification (GTDB taxonomy): domain Bacteria; phylum Hydrogenedentota; class Hydrogenedentia; order Hydrogenedentales; family CAITNO01; genus SLFT01. The sequence continues at coordinate 10,328 of CAZBNU010000108.1, forward strand.
TTCAGTGACAGTTTCTGTTTCTTCAGCTGGCGCTTCCGTATTCTCTTCAGCGGCAGTTTCAGTTTCTTCCACAGGCGCATCTGAATTTTCTTCAGCGACAGTTTCCGTTTCTTCAGCTGGCGCTTCCTGTTCGGCGGCTTCCTTGTTTTCTTCAGCGGCCTTTGCTTCACGCTCGGCGGCGCGTGCCGTTTCCACGCGGTTTACGGCCACCATCAGTTCGTGGGCCACATCAGCAAGGCTACGTCCCGCTTGGATCATGCTTTGAGGTACGGATCCACTTAATGCAGCGCTAACATCCACGGATTTGCCGTCATCTTCCGCATAATCCTGCATGGTTTCGCGGTTCAGGTCGCGTTGGTATTCGCGGATGCTCAGGCCGATGCGCCGGTCGGCAGCGCTGATGCTGATCACCTTTGCGCTCACCTTGTCGCCCACCTTCAGCACATCTTCAGGCCGTTGTACCCGTTCGCTGGAAAGTTCGCTTACATGAATCAGGCCTTCGACACCATTCTCCAAGCGTCCGAAGGCGCCAAAGGCAACGAGTTTTACAATTTCAACTTCAACGTGGGTGCCGATGGGCAGGTTTTCAACCACGGAGAGCCACGGGTCAGACTGTAGTTGTTTCAGCCCGACACTAATCTTTTCCGCCTCCGGATCGATGCTGAGCACCTGCACTTCGACTTCCTGATTCTTCTGGAGTACATCGCTGGGGTTCGTGACCTTCTTTGTCCATGACAAGTCGCTCACATGGAGCAATGCGTCTATGCCGTCTTCGATCTGCACGAACGCGCCATAATCGGTCATGTTGCGCACAGTACCCTTGATGGTCGAACCGACGGGATACCGCTCGCCGAGTTGTTTCCAGGGATTCGGCTGCGTCTGCTTGATGCCCAGCGCAATCTTTTCTTCTTCTTTATCCACGCTCAATACCATCACGTCGACTTCATCGCCAACGCTCAGTACTTCGTTCGGGTAGCGCACGCGGCGGGTCCAGCTCATTTCACTGACATGAACCATGCCTTCAATGCCCTCTTCAAGCTGTACGAAAGCGCCGTATTCCGTCATGCTGACTACCTTGCCGCGCATAATGGAACCAACCGGGTAGCGTTCCACAACCGTCGCCCACGGATTCTCTGTTTTCTGTTTCAGGCCAAGGCTGATGCGCTCGGAGTGCGGGTCGAAACTCAGTACGACCACATCAAGTTTGTCGCCCACTTTGACCATTTGCGACGGATGCTTGACCCGTCCCCAGCTCATATCGGTAACATGGAGCAGGCCGTCTATGCCGCCCACATCCACGAATGCGCCGAAATCAGTAATATTTTTAACTTCACCCTCAATGACCGCATTGACTTCGATGCGCTCAAGCAGGTTTTTCTTTTCTTCTGCGCGAAGTTCTTCCAGCAGACGGCGGCGGCTGACCACCACATTGCGGCGGCGGCGTGTCAGTTTGACAATCTTGACCTCCATCTTCTCGCCGATATATTTTTCAAGGTCGCCTGTGGGACGGAATGTCAACTGGCTTGCAGGCATAAAGGCATCCACGCCGATGTCCACTTTCAGGCCGCCTTTGACGCGACGTGTAATTACACCTTCAATAACGCCATCATTATTGTAGACTTCCTGCACATGTTCCCAGTTCTTAATTCGGTCTGCCTTGATCTTGGAAAGCACAGGTGCGCCGGTTTCATTTTCGGGTTCCTCAATGTAGAAATCATAGGTCTCGCCTACGGCAACATCACTGATGTGGGTGAATTCACCCGCTTCAACGATGCCTTCGCTCTTGTAACCGATGTCTACCAGGATGCGGTCATCTGTGATGTTGACCACCTTGCCGCGAACCACTTCGCCCTCTTTGAAATTCTGGGGGACTTCCTCCAGCAGTTGGGCCATGTTCGCGCCGTCAAGTTGTTCTCTCAGTTCGGCCTCCAGATCATCAGACATGACCCGGGCCAGTTGCGTTGTCATTGGTTGTTTGCTCATTAGTTTTCCTTGCTCCGTTAAAAAGGGAATTTCCGCGAAATGCGGGAGTGTGATATTCTATCAAAAACAGGAAAACAGTTTCAACCTGTGATATCTGAGTACAGCGATTCCGCCGTTGACCGCTGAGGCAGCCGTAAGTATTGATTATTTTCCTGA
>CAZBNU010000109.1:0-2097 GCA_964493075.1 uncultured Nitrospirales bacterium
CATAACCGTTTCGGTTACGGCCAAAGTCGGTTCCAGAATAACGACCGAACGTGCTGGGTCCAACATCTCAATCAGGATGCCCGGCACCACCACGGCAAGGGCAAGTCCGACAATCATGCCTACGGCGATCCACGTGCCGATTTTGACGCGGGCACTTTCGGATCGTGCGATTTCCGGGGCCAGTGAAATGAGGGGCACCATGGCAATGCCGAAAAAGGTCCAGTGCAGACAGAGTATGGCCGTTCCATAGACAAAGTTCAGTGTGGATTCCTTGGGCACTGGCGGATACCAGAACGCGATTGCTGTAAAGGTCATCAGGATGGAACCCCAGAAGATGAAAGGAAGGCGCCGTCCGCGAATAGGGATCAGCCGCAATAGGCCAGGTTTGGTTTTTGTTTTGTCTGACCATATCCCGACGAAGGGTCCGAGAACGGCATCCCAGATGGTGCCCACAATAAAGATGTACCCCACAATGCCCACGGCGACGTAGATGGTGCGTCCCACGCCCACCGACGGGGAGTAGAAGTAGGTGCCCCATTGGTTCATGACCTCGCTGGAAAGTTGGATGCCAATCATGGCAAGACACAAGGCCAGTCCTTCGTACCAGGCAAATTCTTTTTTATTGTTCGTGTCCATCGTGTATTCCTTACAATACCTCAATTCCGAACTGTGTGATCTAAAACAAGACGTCGCTTTCGTAGGCGTACCTTCCCAGGTGCGCCATCTTTCTATTGTAACCAGCTATCACGCCCATTTTGGCGCACTTGGGAAGGTGCGCCTACGCGTTTTAGAATACTACGCTTGGGGTTGCGTGACAAAATACGGCCCTAAGGCCAGGTAATCAAGTTTGCCGCGGAGGAAGGTGGACACAGCTTCATCCGGGGTACAGACAATAGGTTCCTCGTGGATGTTGAAACTGGTGTTCAGCAAAACGCCGTGGCCGGTGATATCCTTGTAGGCCTTGAGTATGCGATAGAATGCCGGATTGGTCGTCTCCCGCACAAGTTGTGCGCGGGCGGTCTTGTCCACATGCACCACGGCGGCATGTTCCCGCTGCATTTCTTCGGTGCAGTCGAAGCACACTGTCATAAACTCGGCAGCATGAAGCCCTGCATTATAATTCAGCAGGTATCGGTCTGCTTCCTCATCCAGCATCGCTGGGGCAAAGGGCATGAAGTCGCTGCGGCTAAGCAGGGTGTTCAGGCGCTCATGCACGGCAGGGTCGGTGGTGCGTGCCAGGATGGAACGGTTCCCCAGGGCACGGGGGCCCCACTCCATGGCGCCGGTAAACCGCGCCACGATTTTATCCTCCGCTACCATTTGTGCACACTGCGTCTCTATGTTGTCACAGGGTTCTGCGGCGAGTCCTGCGCGTTCCAGTGCCGCCCGCATTTCGTCATCGGTGAACGCGTCGCCAAGAAAAACATGTTCGATACGCTGGGGCGCCAAACCGCCACACTCGCATATCGCGCCCAGAGACAAGCCGCCATCGCCCATGTTCGGGCATACGAAAAGCGACTCTACTTCAGGTAATTCATGAAGCCGCTGGTTCAGTTTTACATTGGCGAACACGCCGCCTGCCGCTGCCAGTTTTGTATGGCCTGTTTTTTGAAGCGATGCCTGCGCTGTCTCCACAATGAGCGACTCAAGGATATCCTGTGCCCAGGCGGCAATATCTTCCCGTGAGTACTGCCGTAGCAGGTGTTCCTTTGCCCAGTAAACCCCCTGCTTTCCGTAGGGGCCGGTATAGGCGAGTGTACCGTCACTGAACGTGAAGGGACGCGGCTCCGTGATATGTGCGGGATTACCATGCGCCGCCAGTCCCGTCAGTTTGCCTTCGTCGCGGCAAGGGGTAAAACCAAAGGCTTCTGTCAGAACTTCAAAGAACAGGCCGAAGGAATCCCGCGATGTGGCAGACCATAAGCGTTCATGGTGGTCGGGGCTGGCATAGGAGGATACGGTCAGGGAAAGTCCGTCGCCCATGCCGTCAGCCGTAACAACCAATGCCTTTTCAAAACCGGACAGAGTATAGGCTGCCGCAGCATGGGCCTGATGGTGATCCACAAAGCGTAGCGACGCCTTTCGGAATTCGCTGGG
>CAZBNU010000109.1:2197-12390 GCA_964493075.1 uncultured Nitrospirales bacterium
AAGCCGCCTTCGTTCTTGCGCCGCGTGTAGCGTTCCTCGTTGGAGGCGAACAGAATCCTTTCGCCATCGCAGAGGGTGACGCCGCTGTCAAACAGGTCTTCACTTATACCAAGATATAACAACTGATGGTCCTTATGAGTTCAATGCAGTTCACGCCAGAACCGCTTCAGCGTATTCCATATAGGCTCTGGCTTCAGGGAGCATATTAGCGCAAGTTCCACTACGGGCGCACACCAGCATTGACCGCAGGAAGACAGGAGCGGCGCATCACGAAACTGTTTGCCCATATCCGTCTTATCATTTTCACCTGCCTTTAGGAAACGGTCCACTTCGCATTGATGACACGACAGCAGCGTACCGTCCGGTTCCACTACCGCCATCAGCCGACCGGCAAGGCAACGAATGGGAGCATTATCCGGCCATAAGCGGAGATGTTTCAATCCTGCCTTTGAATTCGCTATGGGATATCCTACTTTTTTAAGGGAGATCAATTCATCTATTGCCTTACGATACGGTTCAGTAAGTGGTGCTGTCGGGTTTGGCGCCGTTGAGGAATCCAGCCATTGTGTTGCCGGTTGAAACATCATCCAGGCATGTTGCCCTTTGGCAATGCCCAATGTTTCCTTCAAGTGGTTCAGGTTATGTTTCGCTAGAACACACTGGTAGGAAAAGGGAATGCTATTCTCTTGTAAGGTCTTGGCGGCAGTCATAGTGTCTGCGAACGCACCTGCACCGCGGATTTCGTCATGAATGGCTTCAGGACCATCCAGGCTCAAATTCACATTATCCACTTGCCGTAATATGTCGATTTTTTCAGGAACGAATCGCCCATTGGTACTGACAAAAACGGTGAAGCCAATTTCTTTGGCTTTGGTGATCAGGGTCTCAATATCGGAACGCAACAGCGGTTCACCACCACCGAAGGTGATCCAGCGTGCGCCAGCGCGGTAAAGTTCCTCTAAGCCGTGAACAATTTTTTCTGTTTCCCATTCTCGGTGCGGTGCGTCCACAGCACCGCAATAGGCACAGCGCAAATTACATTTGAACGTAACATTCCATGAAATGAACAGCGGCGTGCGCCCCAGTCCTGCCATGACTTTCAGCAAGACCAGTCCCGTCCTGCTCGCGCTAAATAGGCTTGCCATGACATTCTTTTCCAAAAGTAACTACCTTGTTTTCAAGATTCAGGGAAAGATCACCATGCCCCACAATTCTCTGTTGATATTGCCGGGAATGAGATAGGGTATCATTTACGCTAGATTCTATCATAACGGCGGGGGATGCTCAATATGGGAACGAAACGCTTGTTGGCGTATAATAGAAATCCATGTGGCGCTAATAGAAAGGTATGAGACATGAATACACGTATTTTATCCGGGTTGCTCCTTTTGGTTATCTTACCGATTACACCTTCCTGTTCTTCGGGGTTTACCCTTGCATTTCAGATAATGCCGTCCGAGGCCGGTGTTGTTGCTTATGATCCGGTGCGGTCCGGTTACGCTGCGGGGGAGGCGGTGACTATTGCAGCGAAACCCGGGGCGGGATTTGTTTTTAAGAAATGGGAGGGGGACTACGAAGGTACAGAGAATCCCGCCAAAATAACTGTCACCGAAAACATGGTGATTACGGTGAGATTTGCTCCTGAACCCAAGGTGCAGGCAGAACCACTTGATACTGCGGCAGGGAATGACGAGATCGAAGAAGAGATAAACGATAAAAAAACAATAGAAAAAGGCTTGGTGGAAGGGGATGATGGTATTGAGGCGCCGGAAATGCTGTCTGTTGCTTCCGGCACATTCATGATGGGACGGCCTTACGAATGGAACCCGGCATGGGGTCAGGAAAGAAACAATGAACAGCCGGTACATGAGGTTTATCTGGATGCTTACGAAATCGGGAAGTACCCGGTGACAAATAGGGACTATGCGGCAGTGTTAAACTGGGCGTACCAAAAAGGACTACTGGAAAATGAAGATGGCAGCCCTTATACCAATGGGTTGATCTACGCCTTTGGCATGCCGCTGGCAGATACAGAACAGAGTACCAGTTGGTCGCAGATTACCTTTCGGGATGGGGAATTTAAGGTGCGTACCGACAAGGGATATAACGGCCAGAAATTTTCAATGGCGAACCATCCTGTGGTCGTAGTGGACTGGTATGGTGTCTTGTGCTATTGCAACTGGTTGAGCGAGATAGAAGGATTGGCGCCGTGTTATAACACCGACGATTGGACGCGCTATGAACCGGTTCGTAATGGATATCGTCCTCCCACCGAAGCGGAATGGGAGCGGGCGGCGGCATGGGACGGCACAAAGCATTGGACCTATGGGTTCATGAGCGATACGCTGGATATCTCGCGGGCAAACTATGGGTATGCGGAAGGAAAGTGGGCAAACCCGTTGGATTTAAGGAATGTGCCGCGTACGTCGCCGGTTGGTTGGTATAATGGCAAGAATCCTGTACACTTGAGTACGCCGGACAAACTGACTGTGGACAGTCCCAGCCCGGTAGGCGCCTATGACATGACGGGCAATGTGTGGGAATGGTGCCATGACTGGTGGTGCCGCATCTACAGCGAAGAGCCAATAAACAATCCAACTGGCCCTGAAACAGGCACATATCGTTGTCTTCGTGGATGTGCCTGGTTTTATCGCGGCCCCCTGTGCCGCACCGCCTATCGTTCCACCCTGAAACCGCTTGACCGCCGTAGTTATAATTATGGTTTTCGGTTGGCAAGAACCCCTTGAATCCCGGTCACATTAGGTTGAAGGAAGCAATGTGTATGCATCAGATTAAAGGTACGGATGATTTCGCGTTGAACACCGTTGCAGATGGGACGCTATCCGGTTCCGTGGTTTGGCAGGTGGATGTCGTCGAAGACTACAAGCCTTTTGCGGCGTGTTATGCTGCTGGTCAGAAAAGGATTAAAAAGCAGGTCGTTTATTTTCATTTTACCGACCAGAAAATCCTTGCAATTTCAAAGGACTGCGGCACAGCGAAGGCGGTGAACCCTCAGGCGGGGTTTGAACCGTTTATAGACGATATCCTTGGGGTCATTCAGAATTATGGAAACCGCCGGGCCTACCTGTTTGACTGCATATCGCCCTTAGCCGCCGACTGGTTCAGCGACCAGATGGTGGGCAATTTCTTTTCCATTATCTGTGATGCCCTGCGTGCAGTGGAGGGGACGGCATGTTTCGCCATATTACGCAACCAGCATTCCCAATACGCTGTGGACCCCATAACACAGGCTGCTCATACGGTACTTGATGTCTGCTCGTATGAGGGTCGGTTTTTTGTGCAGCCGCTGAAAATTGATTACCCGGAAATGTCGTGCCGACACCGGCTTCATGCCTGGACAGAGAACGGACTGGTTCCCGTGAATGACAGCCATGTTGCCGCCTCTGTGCTTACCAGCAGCCGTCGCGACAACCTGGGGCTGGCGCGTCACCATCTGGGTATCTGGAGCCAGACTTTTGTGGAGGCGGGCATGTTGCTTCAGGCCACGCAGGAGGATAATGATACCGAAAGTAAGCGACAGGCGATGCAGGACCGAATTTTGCGTATGGCGGTGTCTCGCGACGAGCGGGTTCTGGGGCTTGTGCGAAAGTATTTTACGTTGGAGGACTTGGTGTTTCTTGGCACGCGAATGCTGGGCACCGGGCTTATTGGCGGCAAGGCGGCGGATATGTTGCTGGCGCGGGCGGCGCTGGTACGGGAATCTCCTCAATGGCACACCCTGCTTGAAACCCACGATTCCTTCTTTATCCCGTCGGACGTATTTTACACCTTTCTTGTGCAAAATAACGTGTGGCCGTTGCGGCGGAAGTTGTTGAACGCATTGGGTAGGGTGGATATTGCCAAGGAGGCTCAGCGCCGCATCCACAAAGGCGCATTTCCGCCCCATATTATCAAGCGATTTTCAGACATGCTTGATTACTTCGGTGAGACGCCGCTTGTGGTGCGTTCCAGTAGCCTGCTGGAGGACAGTTTCGGGAACGCTTTTTCCGGCAAGTATGAAAGCGTCTTCTGTATGAACCAGGGCGACCGCGCTACCCGCCTGGACGAACTTACCCGTGCCATAAAAACTGTTTATGCCAGTGCCATGAGTCAGGATGCGCTGGAATATCGTGCGGTTCACGGGCTGCTCGAAAGGGACGAGCAGATGGCCATACTGGTGCAGCGTGTTGCGGGCGCCTTTCATGGTTCACGCTATTTCCCGCATCTTGCTGCTGTAGGTTTTTCGTTCAATCCTTTTGTCTGGCACGAAGACATTGACCCCCGCGCCGGTGTGCTCCGACTGGTCTTCGGCCTGGGAACCCGCGCTGTGAATCGCAGCGACGACGACTACACGCGGTTGGTGGCGTTGAATGCGCCCACCTTGCGTCCTGAACACCATGAGGGCGACCTGCCTGTGCCAGCCCAGCAGTGGGTGGACGTGCTGGATTTGGACACAGGCAAACTTGCCACAACCCTTTTCCGGGAAATCGCACCGTTGTTATCTGAATCAGCGTTGCAGATGGTTGCTTCTGAAGATGCAGCTGTAATACGCGCTGCAAAAAGACATAAATTGAGGCAGCCCTTCGCCTTGCGCCTCGCCTTTGAAAAGTTGTTGTCACGAACGGACTTCCCCGGTAAGGTGAAAGAGATGTTGGCAATACTGGAGAACTCCTACGGTGTTCCCGTGGATGTTGAGTTTGCTGTCAATATTTCCGAACAGGGTACGTGGCGCATTCATCTGTTGCAATGCCGACCCATGCAGGTGAAGGGAGTGGAGTATGCGACTCTCCCCAAACTCGAAGTCAGCCGGGAGAAGGTGGTGCTGCAATCCGCCGGACCCATCATTGGACGAAGTCGGTTGGTTCCGGTTGATTATCTGGTGTACATAACGTCAGCGGGTTATTCGTCACTTCCTGAAAGGGAACAGTACGGTGTTGCGCGCATCATTGGCGAGATTAACAAACGGGTGGCAGCCGGACAGTCCAGAGGCAACCTCATGCTTATCGGGCCGGGACGCTGGGGTTCCACCACGCCCACGCTGGGCGTGCCCGTTTCGTTCACGGAAATCAACCACGCTGTCGCCATTTGCGAAGTGCTTGCATTGCGGGACGACCTGATTACGGAGGTGTCGCTGGGTACTCATTTCTTCAACGACCTTGTGGAAGTGGATATGCTTTACATGGCGTTGACCCATGGAAGCGGCGATGCCTTCATCAACACCTACTACCTCGAACATGCCAAAAACAGATTGTCCGCCTGGCTGCCCGAGGCCGTGCGATACGAGAAAATCATCCGGCTGATCGATCCCGCCAAATCTGGGCATGAACGCATACTGCTTCATGCGGATGTGATGAAACAAGACGTGTGTCTCTACCGTGAATAAGTAAACTAACCCTTCCCTGATCCCTACTTATTTTTTTCTCTCCTGAATTGGCACAAAGATTGCGTGTGCATACTGGTTTGTTGTGTTTAGGCATAAATTCCTACGTAATAGTAGGGTGCCGCCATGGAAACCACAAATCGGTAGACAAGGCGTCCGAATATGTCGGTTCGGATGTCAACACATCGGGTTCGGGAAAGCGCGGGTTCTTGTCCGCGGGAGAAAGAAACATGAAATCACATAAGGGAAAGTCTGTTCGAGTGATCTGGTTATGTTGTGTAGTTATCCTGTTGGGTTGTATGCTGCCTGGCACGGCGAATGCCGCTGATGAAATCAGTGCCGGGGATACGGCCTGGGTGTTGGTGGCCTCAGCGTTGGTGTTGTTCATGATGATTCCCGGTCTGGCGCTTTTTTACGGTGGTTTGGTGCGTACCAAGAATGTGCTTTCCATAGTAATGCAGTGTTTTGCCATAACTGCGGTCATTTCGGTGCTTTGGCTGATTTATGGGTACAGTCTCGCTTTTGATACGACGGGGATGGTTCAGGGAAAAATCGGGCTGCATTCTTTTATTGGTGGCTTCTCCAAGGTGTTCCTCCGTGGGGTAACTTCGGAGAGTATGTGGGGCAATATTCCTGAAACGGTGTTCTTTGTTTTCCAGTTGACCTTTGCCGTTATTACACCGGGCCTGATCATCGGTGCATTTGCGGAACGGATGAAATTCTCCGCAGTGCTCTGGTTCTCGGCGCTATGGTTCACCGTTGTCTACCTGCCGGTCTGCCACATGGTCTGGGGCGGCACTGGGGCGCTACTGGCGGATATGGGCGTGTTGGATTTCGCAGGCGGCATCGTTGTGCATATTACTGCCGGTGTATCGGCATTGTTCACCGCCATCATGGTGGGCAAGCGCAAAGGGTATGGAACCGTGCCCATGATACCCCATAACCTGACCTTGACCCTGGTTGGCACAGGCATGCTCTGGGTGGGCTGGTTTGGCTTCAACGGCGGCAGCGCCCTGGCGGCGAACGGTCAGGCGGGCATGGCGGTGCTGGTCACCCAGATTGCCCCTTGTGTTGCGGCACTGACCTGGATGGCAATAGAATGGATAGGCGGCGGCAAACCCAGCGCTCTCGGTTTTGCAACGGGCGCCATCGCCGGACTTGCTGCAATAACACCCGCCTCCGGCAGTGTTGGGCCGCTGGGCGCTGTGGTGATTGGCTGTACGGCAGGCGTGGTCTGCAATTGGGCTTCCACCAAATTCAAGCGGGCAATGGGCTACGACGACGCGCTGGATGTTGTGGGCGTGCATGGCGTCGGCGGCATGATCGGCACCATCCTCGCAGGCGTGTTCACGACTGCCATTCTGGGTGGTAGCGGTGCAGGCCACACTATCCCTGCACAACTTGGCGTGCAGTTGATCGCCGTGGTGGGAACGATCGTTTATTCCTCCCTGTGGTCTTTCATCATTCTGAAAGGCATTGATAGTGTGATTGGCCTGCGCGTAACCGATGAGGATGAAGTAATGGGACTCGACCTGACACAGCACAAGGAAGTGGGATACGACTTCTGACAGGTTTCCATACAAGTAAACCGTGTACTCTGGCCCTGATAGTGGAATATCTTCGGATTGTCAGCTGATTACTCCTGAAGTGATGCGAGAATACACTCATCCACACGTTCTTTTACGGTTCGCCGGTCCAATTGCAGGCGGCGCGCCGTTTCCTGATAATTGCCTGTCTCCGCGTAAATCAATGTTGTATAGTTTCGGAGCAGTTCTTCTGCGGTGAGCCTATATCCGCGCACGTTTTCAATGAATGCATCCCGGGCATTTGTTGCTGCTGCCAAATAGGGTTGATAGGCCTTGCGGATCATGATGTTGCGTACACACTGTTCCAGTTCGCGGACGTTGCCCGGCCAGGTGTAGTCCGCCGGGATGTTGTGCTGAATATAGGCCTCCACCTCATGGGCCAGCGCCCCCGCCTCTTTGGCGCCTGCGACGCGCCGTGCCAGAAACAGCACGAGATTATGCTGCAGCTGGCCGGAAGCGCCTTCCAGTTGTTCGCGAAGCGATGGTGTTGTAATGATATCCGAGCACAGGCGGTAATAGAGGTCCTGGCGGAAACAGCCCGCTTCCATTTCCTTTTCAAGATTCCGGTTCGTGGCGGCGATTACCTTGCCGGAGAAGCGGTGGTTGCGAAACTCGCCGATGGGCTGGAAGATGCGGGTTTCCAGCACGCGCAGCAGTTTCACCTGGATGGCAGGTTCTATCTCGCCTATCTCATCGAGAAATACCGCGCCTTCGCCGGGGCATAGTTCGAGGAAACCGATCCTGTCGGCGACGGCGCCGGTAAAGGAACCTTTCTTGTGGCCGAAGAGTTCCGACTCGATGATGGTGGGGGAGAGGGCGGACAGGTTGATGGGGAAGAAGCACTGCGAAAAATCAATGGTGAACTGTTTTTTCTTAGGGTCGAAGGGGATGTATCGGGACAGACCGATGGCGCGCGCCACCAGTTCCTTGCCTGTACCGGACGGGCCTGCCACGAGCGTGGTGATGTCGCCCATGCGCTGGTAGAGTGCACGCCGGTAGCGCCGCATGTCGCTGGTGAAAATGCTCTGCCACACCGCAGCGCGCAGGCGCACGGATGCAGCGGAACCGCCGATGATGTTTTCAAAGATGTTCTGCCAGGCGCGGCGTAGTTGGAAGAAACAGGCGAAGATGTGACCAGTCTCCTCCGGGGAAAAGGAAATGCCGGGGATGTTCAGGTACGCAGCAGTATCCTTCCGGAAGCGGTCGAAGATGTCTGCAATAGTTGTTTGGGAGGTATTCCCCTGTTCGGCATCATCGGCGTATTGGAGAAAGGCCTCCGAAAAGGTGTTGAAGAAATAGTACAGGACAGTGTCGGCATAAAGGGATATTTCTTCGTCGCCCGAAGCTTTTGCTGCAATCATCCGGGTACGCCCCTGATCTGCCAACGCCTTGGCGCGTTGGGTGAGCAATTCAAGATTGGGACGGGACTCTTCATCCCGCACATCCTTGTACCAGACATCTTCAGCGCCGACAAAAGCCTTCCCGAGAATCTCCCGCTCATAGGTAATGCGTTCCGGCAGGAAGGGGTTGCAATAGCCAAGCGCCACCAAGGCATCCGCGCATTTTCTTTCCGCATCCGTAAACAGCGCCATAACCACTCCTTTGTTCATAATATGTATAGCGAGTATACATTATATGTATTTCAAATTGCAATAAGGATAAAATCTGTTTGTAATTTATGATTTAAGTCATTCATTACAAAACAGATATGCGATATCTAAAGTTTGGCATGTCTATTGCTTAATTCCTAACAGTTATGAATTTTACGGTAAGGAAATTGTGGTAACGAGATAACAATTCAGTAAAGGAAGTGAATATGATGAATCAGAACAATGCAGACGAATGTAAAACGAGTGAACGGGGATTCTGGGCGCTTATGGCAACCCAGTTCCAGGGTGCGTTTAACGATAACGCCTTCAAGGTGATTGTGGTCTTTTTGCTCCCGTTGATGGCAAAAGACACCGGATATCCTACAACCGCCATCGCCTTCCTGATCTTCAATCTGCCCTTTCTGCTTTTCCCTTCCTATGCGGGATTTCTGGCGGACCGGTTCAGTAAACAACAGATTACGTTGTTCACCAAGTACTGGGAAGTGGGCGTGATGCTGCTGGGAACGGCGGCGCTGGCGCTGCAGAGTGTCCCTATGCTCTGGGTGACGTTGTTCCTGATGGCGATGCAGAGCGCATTTTTCAGTCCCGCCAAATACGGCATCCTGCCGGAAATCCTCAAAGAGAAACGGCTTTCCTGGGGTAACGGGATGCTGCAGTTGGGCACCATGGTTGCCATTATTGCGGGTACTGCGGTGGGTGCGCCGTTGGTCGAGGCATTTCAGGATCGCGCCTATCTTGCCGGTGGTGTACTGGTTGTCTTTTCGACTGCAGGTACACTCGCTTCTCATTTCATTACCAGACCGCAGGCCGCTGCGCCAACACGCACCATGCCCTTGAATCCCTGGTCAGGGCTGGGACGCTGCGCCCACTGCTTCCGTAAGGATCGGATGCTGCTGCTGACGGTGCTGGGCATCGCCTATTTCTGGTTTGCCGGAACGCTTGCCATGCAGAACATCATCGAATTGGCCAAGGAAACGGTCAGTTCCACGGCATTGCAGGGACAACTGCTTACGGCGTTGAGTCTCGGCATCGGTATCGGCAGTGTGACGGCGGGGTTTCTGTCCCGTGGCAAAATCAGGATGGAACTGATCCCTGTGGGCGGGTTCGGGCTTGCGGTGTTCAGCGCTGTGCTGGGTATGGGTGCCTGGGGATTCTGGGGCAGCGTGGTGCTGCTTTTCGGGCTGGGCTTTTTCGGCGGGTTCTTCGTGATCCCCCTGGATGCCATGCTGCAGAAACGTTCTCCGGAAGATATGCGCGGCGACATGATCGCCACCTGCAATTTCGTGACCTTTTCCGGGATGACGGTGTCCGCCGTCCTGTTCTATCTGCTGTTTAACTTGCTTGGATTGTCCACATCCCACATTTTTATATTGAGCGCAGTAATGTCCCTGATAGTCAGTATCGGTGCTTGTTTCCTGTTCCCGATATGCGTATCCCATATCATTGCCTGGTGTCTTGCCAGCATGGTGTACCGGCTGAAGGTAATTAACACGGACAATGTGCCTCGCAAGGGCGGCGCGTTGCTTGTATCGAACCACGTCTCTTTTGTGGACACCATCATCCTGTCGGCTTCTACGGGCCGCAAGATACGCTACATCGGGGACAAGGGTTATTGCA
>CAZBNU010000110.1:0-12305 GCA_964493075.1 uncultured Nitrospirales bacterium
CCTGTCAGATTGAACGCTCGCAGCATCGTAATAGAGAAACGGCCATGAGTATGTTGAAAGCAAAACTGTATGATATTGAAGTAAAACGGCAGGAAGCAGAATTGAATGCACTGCGAGAGGGGCAGCAGGATGTGGCGTGGGGTAGTCAGATACGCAGTTACGTGTTGCACCCCTACCAGATGATTAAGGACCATCGCACCGGCGCGGAGACAGGCAATGTAAACAAGGTGCTTGACGGCGATCTGGATATGTTTATTGAAGCCTATCTGAAATGGAATTTGGAACGCAGAAGCCGTAACAACAACTAATGACTGTAGATTAAAATAAAGCAAATCGTATCGTTGGAGAATATTACTATGACAACAGATGTCCCCCAGGAAAATAACATTACTGACGAAGAGTCCAAAGGTGGTGAAGCGGAATTACGCCGTCACCGTATCGCAAAACTTGATAGAATCAGAGAACGAAAAGACGATCCTTATAAATATGTTTTTGATCGTTCCCTTTCCATTGAAGCAGCGCGCAATGAATTTGAACGCCTTGAACCCTCCGGTTCCGAGGAGTCCCCGGCAATTCTCCCCGCACAATTGGTGGGACGTATTGTTGCTCGTCGAATTCAGGGAAAAAGTACCTTCATGGACATTCGCGACGAACAAGGGCGCATTCAAGTGTTTTTGGGGCAGAAGCAGGTAGGCGAAGAGGCCTACGAAGCATCAAAAGACTTAGACATTGGCGACTACATTGGCGTTCGGGGCACCGTGAAACGTACCCGGCGTGGTGAAATCACTTTGTTTGCGGAATATTATGAATTGCTATCAAAATCGTTGCGGCCTGCCGCCGAAAAATTTCATGGTCTGTCGAATGTGGAGACACGCTATCGTCATCGGTATCTGGACATGGTCGCCAATCCCGAAGTGCTTGAGGTGTTCCGTAAACGCATTCAAATGATCCAGGTCATGCGGGAATGGCTAGTTGCACAGGGCTACCTCGAAGTGGAAACGCCCATGCTGCATCCCATTCCGGGGGGTGCTACCGCCAGACCGTTTGTGACCCATCACAATACCTATGACCATGACTTCTATCTACGGGTTGCGCCCGAACTCTACCTGAAGAAGCTACTGGTGGGCGGGTTTGAAAAGGTTTTCGAAATCAATCGGTGCTTTCGCAACGAAGGGGTGGATACACGGCATAACCCCGAATTTACCACCATGGAACTCTATGAAGCTTACCAGGATTATATGGGCCTTATGGACGAAACAGAAGAAATGCTGCATCACGTTATTCATTCGGTGGTCGGTAGCGAGACCTTTGAATATCAAGAGCAAACAATCAGTATCACAAGACCCTGGAAGCGCATACGGCTGTTTGAGGCCATTCGTGAATATGCGGGGATTGACTTGGAATCTGCCCGTGACAGGGAAGAGGCCGGTAAACTTGCTAAAGGAATTGGGCTTGAAATTACGTCCGATATGGGCTACGGAAAAATTGTAGATGAAGTCATGTCCCTCAAGGTGCAGCCCCATTTGATACAGCCTACGTTTCTGTACGACTATCCCATTGAACTTTCCCCGCTGGCGAAGAAAAAACGCGGCAATGACGCATTAACAGAACGGTTTCAACCCTTCATTGCCTGCATGGAAGTAGGGAACGCTTTTTCGGAATTAAACGACCCCATTGACCAACGTGAACGCTTCGAAGCACAGGCGGCATTGCGTGCTGCCGGGGACGATGAAGCCCAATATCTCGATGAAGATTTTATTATGGCGTTGGAAGTTGGTATGCCGCCGGCGGCGGGTCTTGGTATTGGTCTGGATAGACTTGCTATGCTTGTAACCAACTCGCCGTCAATACGTGACGTAATCATGTTCCCGCAATTGCGGCCAGAATAAAAAAGGATCGACTTATGACAAACACACTTGGTAGACGCGACTTTATGAAAGCGGCAGGAATTACAGCAGCAGGATCGGTAAGTGCTGGGTTTTCTATCGCGCAGACAGCGCATGCAGAACAAGAGTCAGGCATGAAACTCGGCATGGTCACCTATAACATGGGCAAAGACATGAGTTGTGACGAATTGATTGTTCTGTGCAAGAAAACAGGCTTGGAAGGAGTCGAACTCCGCACCACCCACGCACACAAAGTTGAAGTAGAACTCTCCGCCAGTGAACGCGCCGATATACGAAAGAAATTCGAAGATTCGGGTATCATGATTGCTGGATTGGGCTCCGCTTTCGAATTTCATTCTGATCGCGAACGGGAACTGGAGAAGAATGTGTCCGGTGCCATCGAATATGCCAAACTGGCGGCGGATGTCGGCGCGCCTGGCATTAAAGTTCGTCCCAATCGTATTCCGGATGGGGAAGATCCGGAAGTCACCTACGAGCGCATCGGTAAAGCGTGGGGGAGAGTTGCTGCCGCAGCTGCTGATGTAGGTGTCGCAGTGCGTATGGAAGTACATGGCGCGGCAGAAACGCGCAGCCTGAAGGGCATCCGTAAAATGCTCGACCATGCGAACCACCCCAACGCGGTGGTTTGCTGGAACTCCAATGGTGGCGAAGAGGACGAGAATGGAAGCATCAAAGCAAACTTCGATTTGGTGAAAGATGCCATCGGTCTTGTGCACATCACGGAAATCGGCGTCTATCAATATCCCTGGCAGGAATTATTTTCCATTCTGAAAAGCATTAACTATTCTGGCTTTTGCCTCGCGGAAATTCAATATAATCCGGAACCGGAACGGTTCATGCGCTATTACAGAACTCTATTCGATTTGTATACAGGAAAATACAACTACCCAAACCCTGACATTTACAAAGAAGCATAAGAAAGTAACGTCCCTTTCGTCCCTTATGCCCTTTATGTCGCTGAGAAAAAAGGGAGAACCGCTATGGCCACTATAAATCGTCGCGAAATGCTCCAACTGGCAGGAGCAGGAATGCTCGCAAGTATGACATCCTTTGCTGCTGATGAAAAAACAGCGACCGCAGCAACACGGCCCAACATTATCGTTATCTTCGCCGATGACCTCGGGTACGCAGACCTGTCCTGTTACGGCGCAAAGAAAATAAAGACGCCTCGCTTAGACCTTATGGCGGAAGAGGGGATGCGTCTCACTGATTTCTATTGTTGCGCGCCGGTGTGTTCCCCATCAAGGGCCGGACTGCTTACTGGCCGATACCCCATTCGCATGGGCATCAATCGTGTATTCTTTCCAAACAGCAAAGATGGCCTTGACGCTTCGGAAATCACCATTGCCGAAATGCTGAAAGAAAAAGGCTATGCCACGGCCTGTATCGGGAAATGGCATCTGGGACATTTGCCCGAATTCCTGCCCACACGCCACGGATTCGACTATTATTACGGCATTCCCTATAGCAACGACATGGAAGTGGAGAAGCGGGGTGATCCTCCTTTACCGCTTATGCGAAACGAAGAAATCATCGAACAGCCTGCAGACCAGCACACTTTGACAAAGCGCTACACAGAAGAGGCAGTTTCGTTCATCAACAAAAACAAAGAGAACCCTTTCTTTCTGTATCTGCCGCACACCATGCCTCATATTCCTTTATATGTTTCAAAGGAATTTGCAGGAAAATCAGACGGTGGTCTCTATGGCGATGTCATTGAAGAAATGGACTGGAGCACTGGCGAGATACTGGATGCCGTAAAGGATGCTGGTATAGATGAAAATACGCTAATAATCTTCACCAGCGATAATGGCCCCTGGCTGGTGATGAAAGAGAATGGGGGAAAGGCCAATCCGCTCAGAAACGGCAAAGGCAGCACCTTCGAAGGTGGTATGCGTGTCCCGTGCATCATGCGCTGGCCTGCCGTCATTGAAGCGGGCCGAGTGGAAGATGACCCGGCAATCACGCTGGATTTTCTCCCCACCTTCGCAAAACTAGCAGGCGCTGAAGTTCCACAAGACCGCGTTATTGACGGCAAAGACATCAGGGGTATATTGTCCGGTGATGGCAAACGCGCCGATGAAGAGTTCTATTATTTCCATTCCGGTCAGTTGCAAGCCTACCGATCAGGTAACTGGAAACTCAAACGCCCCTTTGCCGGGAAAATTTATGGCGAACCGGAAGGACATCCAACGCTGCTCACCAATCTTGCAGATGATATCGGCGAACGTAACAACCTCGCAGACAAGCATCCGGATATTGTAGGCAAAATGGAAGCGCGAATGGATGCCTTCTGGGAATCAATGTTGCCCTTGCCTGACACCAAAAAGTAAATTGAATTTACGTTGCTAATGAACCAGTAGATAGTTTGCTAAAACGAACAAGTCTTTAAGGAAGTTATGCTACATGAAAAATACGGCATTACTCTATTGCGAGGAAGCAGTTGCGCATAACACTGGCCAATACCATCCGGAATCGCCTTTGCGCCTCAAAGCGATAAAACTGGCTTTTGAAGAAAACGGCATTCAACTACCTGTGGTGCGCCCCGAACCTGCAACGGAAGCCGATATACAGCGCAATCACACGAAAGCCTATATAGACACCATCAAAGAATGTTGTCTTGGCGGCAGCACTTATCCCGACCCCGACACGGTTATGGGCCCGGAATCATGGAACGCCGCGCTTCTTTCGGCTGGTGCCGGCATTACCGCTGCAAAACTGGTTTTGGACGGCACTTATGATAATGCCTTCAGCATAATGCGCCCACCAGGACATCACGCGGAAATTGATCGTGCCATGGGATTCTGTCTCTTTAACAACATCGCCATTACCGCCAAATGGCTGCAGGAAGAAAAGGGCCTGGAACGAATTGCTATTTTTGATTTCGATGTGCATCACGGTAACGGCACGCAAAACGCCTTTTATGATGACGCCTCCGTGTTGTTTATCAGCATCCACGAATATCCGCACTTCCCGGGTACCGGATTTCCCTACGAAAGGGGAATAAACAACAACATCATGAATTTTCAGATGCCGCCAGGATCGCTACCCGAGTTATGGATAACCACCATACAGGAGAATGTTGTACCGCAACTGGAAGCCTTCAAGCCGGATATGCTGCTGTTGTCCGTAGGCTTTGACGGGCACCGTCTCGATCCTCTGGGCAACCAGTTGTTAGAAGTAGAGCATTACGGCGAAATTACACGCATGATAAAACATATCGCCAACGGAAAAATTGTATCCTTCCTAGAAGGCGGCTACCACCTCACAGCACTGGGACAATGTGTTGTCAGTCATGTGAAAGCGCTTCAGGAATAGAGAAATAATTGTCAATTATCCGTCGCTTCGGCTCGTTCCAAAATTGTATTTTGGAACGCATTTGTGCGCGAAATTGTATTTCGCGCCCCCACGACATGGCTCACTCCGGCAGGTTCAGTCCAAGCAGCGCGTCAACGTCGCAAGTCCGCGGATGCACGCCCCAGTAACGGGAAGAGGAAATGCAATTTCAAGAGCAAGTGCGTTACAAAATGCAATTTTGTAACGAGCACAATCGTCAATTGTCAATTGCTTTTCTCTTTTCCATCATCTCTTTCCATGAAGTCAGAATAATACCTTCTTCCTCGATGACCTTTTTCAATTCAGGATCAAGCATGGCATTGAGGTCGCCCTGCCGCAGTTCACCTGACGTGGTAATCTGGTCGAAGTTTGGCGTCCGCTCTGTGGCGTGAATGATCACCTGCGTAACACCAGGCTGAAGGCTACGAACCACCTCAATAAATTTATCCGTCTTCTGGTCTGTCTTCCAGTCATACGCGGCAGTATGCAAATCATCCAATACAGGTAACCCGGACGCCCAGATCATCTCCGCCAATACCTTAACAGCATCGGAATACTCTGCCAGATCAGGGTTTTCCTCTTTCAGAATAGTCATGTGGCCGCCAGGAATCATTACGGGAATCTGTTTCTCCATGCCAACCGTCACATAACGCTGCAAAAACTCCTCCGTAGCGTATACCGTTCCCATGTGCGTATCCAGATGAGAGATAGGCAACCCCATACGTTCCGCTAGCGCAATCTGCGCACGAATCTCCATTTCAAACTCATCCGCTGTGGCGTTTTTGGCCACGTCACTAACATTGCCCCACATATAGCCATCGGGATCAAGCAGACCGGGCACGTCATCTACACACGCCACGGGGCGCCACCGATATTTGTCCCATTCACAGGTCAACGTGAGGTGCAGCCCAGAACATACATCAGGATTGTCCTTCAGATAATCCCTGATTTCCGATACCCACGCACAAGGCATCATCACGCTCCAAGAGGTGATCAATCCTTCTTCCACTCCGCGGATACTGGCAATGTTCGCCTCATGGCAAAGTCCGGCGTCATCATTATGGAAAATAACTACCCGTGCACCTTTTGGCCAACCCAGCCGCTCCGCATAGGTAGGCACGTCTTCTGCATAACCATCTCCAACAGCCAAAAACGAAAGCCCCAGAATTAACGTAAAATACATAAGATTAAATAATGTACGCATGACAGTTCTCCTTCAGTGTTATGCTTTTCGCGTGAACAACTTCGACATTGTTATGGGAAAGGACATGATATATCGGAATGTCCTTCGTTAGCAAGTCCACTGTTGACCACCGCCAATACCCACTGGTTTCGCCAATGATGTTTTGACTGTAAGTGATCAAATCTGGTACTATACACGTGCTGT
Organism: uncultured Nitrospirales bacterium; assembly: GCA_964493075.1. GTDB lineage: Bacteria > Hydrogenedentota > Hydrogenedentia > Hydrogenedentales > CAITNO01 > SLFT01. The sequence continues at coordinate 6,631 of CAZBNU010000110.1, forward strand.
GGGCGATTAGCTCAGTTGGTTAGAGTGCCACGTTGACATCGTGGAGGTCACTGGTTCGATTCCAGTATCGCCCACCATTCTAATATTGTTGAAATATGAGTTTCTACCCTGTCCGTAACGTTGTTACGGATATTTTTGTTTAGTTATGAAAATTATTGTTGACGAAAATATCCCTTATGGGAAAGAGTCCTTTGGGACTCTGGGCACAGTAGAGACGGCTCCCGGGCGGCAGATCAACAGGGATGTGCTGCTGGATGCGGATGCGCTTATTGTGCGCAGTATCACTAAGGTGAATGCGGCCCTGCTGGAAAACACTCCGGTGCGTTTTGTGGGCACTTGCACCATCGGCGAGGACCATATAGACAAGGCGTATCTTGCTGCGAATGGCATTACCTTTACCAGTGCGCCCGGTTGCAATGCCAACAGCGTGGGGGAGTATATTACGGCGGCGTTGCTGGTGCTGGCTGACCGCTATCAATTGCGTCTTGACGAATTGTCCCTGGGCATTGTCGGCGTGGGCAATGTCGGGTCGCGGGTATTTCAAAAGGCAACGGCGCTCGGTATGCGCTGTGTGCTGAATGATCCGCCGCTGTATGACCAGACAAACGATTCGATATACCGTCCCATTGATGAAATTCTGGAATGTGACATAATTACCTTCCACACGCCTCTGGAAAAAGCGGGGAAATATCCGACCTATCACCTGTGTGACAAGGAATTTCTGCGCTGGCTAAAACCCGGTGCTATTCTCATCAATTCTTCGCGTGGTGCCGTGGTGGACAATTACGATTTGGAGGAAGCCCTTCGCACAGAACATATTCGCGCTGCCGTGCTGGATGTATGGGAAAATGAACCGACACCCAACCCAGAACTTTTGCGCCTGGCCGCAATTGCAACCCCCCATATTGCCGGCTATTCTTTCGATGGCAAGGTGAACGGCACTACCCAGGTCTATGAAGCGTTGTGTGCTTCGCTTGGATTTGACGCCACCTGGTCGCCACAGGACTTTCTGCCGCCGCCACCTCTTCCGGAAATCACAGTGAATCCTGCTGGTAACCACGCGCTCACTGGCGCAGTGTTATCCATTTATGACATAATGGCTGATGATAGTAACATGCGTGGGATTCTTGATCTTCCTCGCGATGAATATGCTGCCTATTTCGATGGGTTGCGCAAGAATTATCCTGTCCGCAGAGAATTCTTCAATACGGTTGCGCATCTTTCCCATCAGGATGAACGCGTGGCAAATATCCTGGAAGGCATTGGATTTACGCTTACTTCCTAATAGTAGCATGTTTATGATCTACTCCAATAAAGACAAAATACTTGAACCTGTATAAAAAACACCGCTGACGTCATTGCGAGGTACGAAGCAATCTACTCTCCCATGACTGCTTTTATGATAATGAGATTGCTTCGTATCTCGCAATGACGATAGATATATTCGCCTCCATTATCGTTCATAAGGATGCATCCCGAAATGGTACTTAACACAATCAGCAAAGACGGATTTCTGACTGACGACGACATACACGGATTTGTCGAAAAGGCGGCGGCCACCCTGCCGGTTGACGGCAAGAGTATTTTGTTCATCATTCCCGACCAGACACGCAGCATGCCTATGCCGCAAATGTTTCGCGCATTATATGATGCACTGCATGGTCGTGTTGCCAAAATGGATTACCTTATTGCCCTGGGCACACACCCGCCCATGACCGATGACATGATTCATAAACACCTCGGTTTATCTCCGGAAGAACGTGCCGGGAAGTATGGAGATGTGGGTATTTATAATCATGAATGGCAGAATCCCGATGCCTTGACCTGTATCGGTGAAATCAGCGCCGATGAGATTGCTGAAATTTCTGGGGGATTGATGCGCCAGTCGGTGCGTGTTACAGTGAACAAGCGCGTACTGAACTATGATCTCGTGTGCATCGTGGGACCTGTATTCCCGCACGAGGTGGTGGGATTCAGCGGCGGTAACAAGTATTTCTATCCCGGCGTTTCCGGTGCGGAAATTCTTAACCTCTTCCACTGGCTCGGCGCGCTTATCACCAACTATTCCATCAACGGCACAAAACATACGCCAGTTCGGGAGGTGGTGAATCGTGCTGCTGCTATGATTCAGGTGGAGAAGCGCTGTTTCGCTTTGACTGTAGTGGGAAAGAAGACCAAAGCCATGTTCTTTGGATCACCTGAGGATGCCTGGAATGAAGCCGCAGACATGAGCGCCCAGACCCATATCGTATACAAAGATAAACCGTTCAAGAGCATTCTAGCCATGGCGCCGCCCATGTATGACGACTTGTGGGTTGCAGGCAAGTGCATGTATAAACTCGAACCAGTCGTGGCGGATGGGGGCGAACTGATTATTTACGGCAAACATGTGAACGAAGTAAGTTTCACCCACGGCAAGATCATCGCCAAAATCGGCTATCATGTGCGCGACTATTTCCTGAAACAAATGGATAAATTTACGGATATTCCCGGCGGCATTCTTGCCCACTCGACTCATGTTCGCGGCATGGGCACTTTTGAAGCAGGCGTGGAAAAACCGCGCGTTCAGGTAACGCTGGCCACGGGCATTCCAGAAGCAACATGCCGCGAAATCAACCTCGGCTATCGCGACCCGGACAACATTAATCCTGATGACTGGCGCAACCGGGAAGATGAGGGTATTCTGTTGGTGGAAAATGCTGGGGAAATTCTGTATCGTTTAACAAGTTATGGCAAGTAGTAACTGCATTTTATGAGGAGATGTTTATTATGCCCAGAAACGTAATTGTCGCCCAATCAGGCGGGCCAAGCCCTGTTATCAACAGTTCCCTGCGTGGTGTTGTGGAAACGTGCAAACAGTTTCCGGATACCTTCGGTACGGTTTATGCCGGATGGCATGGCATTGAGGGTGTGCTGAAGGAAGAACTACTCAACCTATCCGCACAGGACGATGAAGAAATTGCGTTGTTGCGGTATACGCCAGCAGCGGGCGCTATCGGCACCTGCAGGTATAAGATCAAGAAGAATCAGCAGGAGGACTTCCAGCGGGTCATGGACGTGTTGAAAGCCCATGACATTGGCTATTTCTTTTACAATGGCGGCAACGATTCAATGGACACAGCGAACAAGGTCGCGATACTCGCCAATGAGCAGGGACTGGATGTCGTTGCTGTGGGCGTGCCCAAGACCATAGACAACGATGTGGGTGATTCGGAGTTCAAACTGATTGATCACACGCCGGGATACGGCAGCGTTGCCCGCTACTGGATGGCCATGGTGCAGAACGCCAACGAAGAAAATGCAGGTTCCTGCCCCGCCGACCCGATTCTGGTGCTTCAGGCGATGGGACGCAAAATAGGCTTCATCCCGGCAGCGGCACGTCTTGCCGACCCCAAGCGCGAGATGCCGCTACAGATTTACATGGCGGAGTCGAAGGTGTCGCCGAAGGAACTATGCGATAATGTGAATGACCAGTTGAAACAGGACGGCCGTTGCCTGGTTGTAGTTAGTGAAGGTTTTGATGTAGGCGAACTGGGCGAGGTCAAGGACAGTTTCGGCCACACCAGTTTCGGCTCCTCCCAGATGACCGTTGCCCAGAAGGTCGTCAATCTGCTGAACACCAACGGTCTGCCAGTGCCCGGCAAGGCACGGGGTCAGGTGCCTGGCACGGACCAACGTGCCACGACAGCGTATGCTTCTATTGTTGATTTGGATGAAGCGTACAAAGTCGGTCAGCAAGCAGTCTTGATTGCCAAGTCCGGTGAAAACGGCTGGATGTCCACCATCTTGCGCGAACCGGGACTCATCTATAATGTGCGCTACGACAAAGCGCCTCTGGAAGCCGTGGCAAATTCCGAACGCATGTTCCCGCAGGAATGGATCGCGCCGAACAAGATTGACGTTACCGACGCCTTTGTTGAATACGCCAAGCCACTCATCGGTGAAGACTGGCCAAGCGTCCCGGTAGTAAACGGACGCCAACGCCTCGCCCGGTTAAAACCGATTTTTGCAGAAAAAAAACTGCCTGACTACGTGTTGCAGGCATTACGCATGAAATAAGATAGATAATACCAGACGTTCGTCACGTTTACATTTCCGTTTTTCTTTGAAGTTCAAGTTTGAAACGGCAGATGTTTCAGTGATATTGTTTATTTGTCTGCACTCCTGCAGGGAAAGGTAATCTGATGGAAGAGCGCATAAGTATCAACCCAAATGTTTGCCACGGCAAACCTGTTATCAAGGGCACACGCGTAATGGTTGCCACCATTGTAGGGGCTTTGGGCGGTGGCGATTCAATCGAAGATGTCCTGGAGGACTACCCAAACATAACACGGGAAGATGTATATGCGGCATTGACTTTTGCCGGTGAATTGTCAGGATTTGAAGAAATACCTTACGAAATCGTGAAATCGTGAAATTTTTTTTTGACGAAAATTTCCCCAAAGCAGCAGGAATGCTAATTGTTAAGCAAGGTTCCAGTTTTGTAGATATTCGGGGTACAGAACATGAGGGCGCTGACGATATGTCGCTTTTCCAATTAGCACAGCAACACCATGCTGTGTTTATTACAACGGACAGGGATTTTTATCATACGATACCGTTACTTGTAAAAGAGCATTTCGGTATTGTGGTAATAGCATTGCGGCAACCCAATAGGCAACGGATTCTCGAACGATTAGAATGGTTTATGGATTGTTTCAAATCCTCTGATATGCGTAACATGGTTTTTGAACTCAGAGACCGTACGTATGTGGTCTATCCCCATGCTCCGGCATTAGATAATGACAACTTCTAAAATACGTCTTAACAGTACACACAACCTTTAAGGAGAAAACAACAATGGCACAGATGGATATCGGACTTATCGGGCTCGCCGTTATGGGCGAGAATCTGGTTCTGAACATGGAAAGCAAAGGGTTCAGCGTGGCGGTATACAACCGCACCGTTGAAAAAGTGGACAAGTTTATCGAAGGTCGCGGTGCAGGCAAAAACTTTGTCGGTTGTCACAGCATCGAAGAACTCTGCGCGAACCTGAAACGTCCCCGCAAGGTGATGATGCTGGTGAAAGCGGGTGCTGCTGTTGATGACTTCATTGAACAGATCATGCCGCACCTGGAACCGGGCGATATTATTATTGACGGCGGCAACAGCCACTTCCCGGACACCATCCGCCGCTGCAAATATGTGGAGAGCAAAGGCTTCCGTTATATTGGCACCGGCGTGTCCGGTGGCGAAGAGGGCGCACTGCTTGGTCCCTCCATGATGCCCGGCGGTTCCACAACTGCATGGCCCGAAGTGAAAGATATTTTTCAGACGATTTGCGCCCAAACCGATGCCGGAGAGCCCTGCTGCGATTGGGTAGGCGAAGGCGGTGCTGGCCATTTTGTGAAGATGGTGCATAACGGCATTGAATACGGCGACATGCAGATGATTTGCGAAGTCTATCAGCTGATGAAAGCAGGTGTGGGCATGTCCAACACCGAAATGCACGAAGTCTTCACAGAATGGAATGCTGGTGAACTGGACTCCTACCTCATTGAGATTACCCGTGATATTCTGGGATACAAAGACGAAGACGGCAATGAAGTGGTTGATCTGATTCTGGACACTGCCGGACAGAAGGGTACCGGAAAATGGACCGCGGTTGCAGCCCTTGATGAGGGACAGCCGCTCAC
>CAZBNU010000111.1:0-12232 GCA_964493075.1 uncultured Nitrospirales bacterium
ATCCATAACTACCACAATACTGGTATCGCTTCCAGCAGCTTCGCCATCAATCTGCCAACTCGCGAAGCGGAATCCGGAAGAGATGGGGGTGGCGAACAAAGTTATCGTAGAGCCTATATCCAAATGCAGAACACCGTCGTCGGGAATGGGTGTTGCTTGTTCCTCATCGACACTGTAAGTGATGGCGCCACTCCCTGCAGGTTGTACGGAAGTGGTGAGAACAGCATGTTGCCGGAACACGGCTTCAATAGATTTGTCGCTGTCCATGATGATTGATGCCAGACCGGGGGTTTCTGGATCAATAACTAATTGCGAGGCATCGGCCCCTGACCACCCATTAAATGTGGAACCTGCTATCGGGCTGGCTTCAATGGTTACCTCCGTTCCTGGTGCATAGCCGGGGCTGCTTGCAGCGGGGGCGGGGATTAGCAAAACTTCACCCCATTCTGTGGAAGGCGCGACGGAAACGCTTAAAGCGTAAGACGCTACTTCTGCAGTTATGGTGGTATCGCCTGAATCAGGCATAAAACTATAGGTGGCTGCGGTAGATACTTGTGTGTCATCCTGCAACCAGCGGACTACTCCCCAGCCTTCATCTGCGTCCAGCGTAGCTTCAACTATTTCGCTTGTGAAGAAACGGTTTGCTTCAAGTGGGTAGGCGCCTGCAGGAATGGCGATTTCGCTTTGTTCCGGCGACAGCGAGATCTGTGCCGAAATCGGAGATGTAGCGACAGTGGAGGTAACGGTTGTGGAGACTAGGGCCGTACTTTCAATACGCACAGGCGTTTCAACGGTGAAGGTAGCGTTTGATGGGTCATGGTAGGTAAGTTGAATCGCTGCATTCTCGTTCGCTGTGAGGTCTGTCGGGGTCCAGAGGTACATATCGTTCGGTGTTTGCAAGGTTTTTATAGGCGAAATGGCGTAGGGGGCGTCGAAGCCGTCAACGTCATTTTCTGCTGCCCTGAAACCCATATCTATTCCGTCAATGTTGACCGCATACTGCAGGGTTGCTTCGGCAGGCAGTACGCCTGACTCAGGATTGGCGCCCATCCATGTCGGGAAAAAACCCTTGAGCGATAGCGGTTGTGTTTTTTCTGAATCCGCAGCAAGCACATAGGGGAACGACGTGTCCAGCCAGAGCACGGTCGACAGCGGAATAATTAACCCATCCTGCGATACTTCTGCAGATAAAACGCCGTCTGTCAGACTGATGTCGCCCGCCTGTACAAGGGAATACTCACCATCTTCTGGTTCAAGATAATGGCCTGTTTCCGGGTCTAGTGAAAGTGGGTAGCGCCAAAGCGCCAGTCGTTCATAAATAGGATTGGCGGCTTCAAGGGTGGCAACCCCCTGAATGGTTAAAATGGCTGCGAGGGGCGTGATTTCCTGCAACGGTTGCAGAGTGCTGTCCCCTTTGAAATAATGGAGCGAAATAAACGTGTCGTCAAGCAGGAGACTTCCCGGAAGGGCATCCAACAATGATTTTGCTGCTGGCTGCTGCATATCTGCTGTTGCAGACAGTGCGTTTGCAACCTGAATCATTCCGAGTACCCTGTCCTGCATTTCGGTCAGACCAACGGTGGTGAAGGCCTCGGTTATGGGCATGTCCACAGTTATGCCTGATCTTGGGATGAAGCGTACCGTTTCCTTTGCTTGTCCCGGCACCACAACATCATCAGGAAAATTGAGGTCGGCGCCGACGGTTGTTCTGTTTTCTGATTGTCCACTCCAGACGACATTATCCTGTATGATGGCAGCAATGGAATCGGGAACAGCATTCTCGTCCTCATCAGTTGAGAATTGCAGGCCACTAGTGAAAGTTACAGGGGCTTCAGAAGCAATGTCGTAATATATACGGCGTGCTTGTCCAATAGAGTAGATACTGCTTGCGCCCCAAAGACCGCGCAATGTATGCACCTCCAGGGTTTCATCTGGGAAAAATATAAGGTTTACTGGAAAATCCACTATGTAGGGAAACTCGGACGCTTCGAGAGGGCCTAGGTACGCGCCATCGTTGCTCTGCCAGTAGTTATACTCAATGTCGTTGTAGACAAGATATCCAAACGCATTTTCAAGGCTTGAATTCAATACGTAAAAGACACTGTCGGCGGATTCAGGGAGGCCTGTAACACTGCTGAAAATCGGAAGCAGCGGCGTGGGCGTGTAAAGTGAAAAATCAGGGATAACAATATCTCTGTCGGACCACTGAGACTGGGGTTCCAATGCTTCTATAGCCTTAGGTGTCAGCAGCATATCGAGCAATGCGCCCATATTCACATTCTCGTCTTCATCGTTTGAAGCGCCTGAAGCGAATTGTGAAACCATAAGAGGGGAAAGAAATACTGCGACCATGATTACAAGACCGCATGTGATGAGCGGCTTCAAAAGTGTTCTCATGCGTTTCTCCTTGCGTGTCCGGGGCACAAACCCGATCGTGACACACAATGTTTGAGAGCGTTATCACTAACGCCATAGTCATATTGAGTGGGAATTAATGTGTATAGTATATCCTTTAAGATACCATAAACACCGGGTTCGGTTGCATTTTTGATTTTCAGTCTTTCCGAAAAGCCCGAAAATCCATGAGGGATAGTCATTTTTGAGGAATAGAGAAACAAAAATCTGAAATTTTTCAAATAGTTTTCCCTTATTGTCCCGGTTCCGGCATAATAGCCGCGTAACAGATAACCTTTTATGAAAGATGTTTCACAATGTCGGCAAACCTCAAAGAGAAAACACATATTGCAACATCAAGTGAGGCGGTCTATTTTCGTGATTCCTCCTATCGCGGCTTATTATTTGCAAGTGCAATTTTTGCTGTTATCGCGGGGTATGCCGCGTTGCCCAAGGGATCAGGAAATACTATGGTTGCCGCCCTGATCCCCGGTGTATTAGCGGTCATACTGGTAACATCTGCGTTGCGGCGGTGGCTTGACAAATCCCATACTGGCTGGTTTTTGGCCCTTGATACCGATGGGATTTATGTCAACCTTGCCTATAGCGCCGGATATTCATCCGGGCAAAACGATATGCCTGTTTTGTTTCTGCCGCAGGCGGAAATCGCCTGCATCAGGTCGGTTAATGAAACTATGCGCTTGGCTCATCGGTGGGGTGCTACAAGATACCATTTTGGTTATCTTGATGTCGTGCTGAAACACCCCGTACAGGAATCTGTGCTGGATGCGTCTTTACACGCCAATGATTGTTATGTGGCTGCTGGAAAGGCTGGCCCTTTCCCAATTCGTTTCGTGACTCCCGCGTTACTGCGATTAAACTGGAATGCCATAAATCCAGACGAAAAAGTGGCGATTGAACATCTTGCCCAAAATTACCGGATTGAAGAGAAGCGAAGGGTGCAGTTTCCGGACTGGGGTGCGCTGAATGGACTGCAACGGGATATTTACCTGGATTTGCTCTGGACTATGGGCATGCGGGAGGAGGCGGCATTTCTTGCGCGTATGCATCTGCAGACTCCGATAAAGAAAGCGAAAGAGGAGTTGACTGCAAGGGCAGCACAGGGGAGAAGCACGGGGGATTAATCGAAGAGGGCATTTACGAACTGGTCCGCGTCAAAAGGTTGCAAATCGTCCACACCTTCGCCTACGCCAATCATCTTGATGGGGATTCCCAGTTGTTTGTGGATTGCGATTGCCATGCCTCCCTTGGCGGTACCGTCGAGTTTTGTGAGCACAATGCCGGAAACGGAAAGGGCGTCGGTGAACTGTTTTGCCTGTTGTAAACCATTCTGTCCTGTGGTGGCGTCCAGTACCAGCAGTACTTCATGAGGTGCCCCTGGAAGTCGCTTGCCGATAACCCGCTGCACTTTCTTTAATTCTTCCATCAAATTGACCTTGGTGTGCAGGCGTCCAGCGGTGTCAATAATTACATTATCACAGCCCCGTGCGATTGCAGCGTCCACTGTGTCATAGGCGACAGCGCCGGGGTCGGCGCCCTCCTGGTGGTGGATGATATCAACATCGGCTCGTTCTGCCCAGATGGAGAGTTGTTCTGTTGCTGCTGCACGAAAGGTGTCTGCGGCGCCGAGCAATACAGAACGACCATCTCTGGCAAGTCTGGCGGCGAGTTTTCCTGCAGTGGTGGTTTTCCCGGAACCATTTACCCCGGCAATAAGCATGATGTGGGGGATATCGTCACACTTCCATTCCGTATTTGCCGCATCATTTCCCAGGAGAGCAATCGTCTCAGCCTTGAGGACTTCATATAACTTCTCTGGATTGACAATCTTCTCAGCTTTGGCCCGTGTACGCATATCCTGAATGATCTGGAGCGTAGTTGCAACACCTACATCAGCGCTTATCAGCGTTTCTTCCAAGGCATCGAACATGGCGTCACTGACTGGGTCGGTGCCAGTAAAAATTTTTTTGACGTTTCCCACCAGCCCGTCTCTTGTTTTACCAAGCCCCGCCTTCAGTTTAGAAAAAAAGCCTGATTCAGACACGAGATAAACCTTTCAGATGTTGTGAACAGAACTGCCACCCAAATATGGATACCGGAAAGAATGGATACAACGCCACTTAGCACGCAAAACCTCTGGCAGTGTTTAACGGCGTATGCTGCATATCAATGGAGGTTATCGGCTGGAATAGGGGTAAGCGATGGCGCTGAATATTTGCGTATTGCGACTGGATTCGCCGGTAAGGTGGACACTCCCATCAGGCTGTGCTTCAGCGGTACCTGTGACTGCGTAGTATCGGCCTTGATAAAGCGCTCCCGCCTGATCCCATTGCGAAGCCAGCATTCCCTCAATTAGCGATGCCGCCCCACGAATTTCAATGCCATCCACCAAGGAGGCACTATAGTGCCAGGCATCACCATTAACTTCTATTTGTGCTGCACCGGCATAGCGCATACCGGTTCCACGCCGTTCAAACAACACGTAATCGCCTGCTGTCAGTCTGTTGGAGGGAGTTGTGTTGATGCGTGCATTTTCCGCTTCGGAAGCACTGGGCAACTTCGCGGAAATGTCCGCGTACATGCCATCATAGGTGGCCCTTGAAGGACCCGTCCAAAAAATCCCAGGGTTAGCGGCAATAGCGTTTTCGTCATCGTACGCACCGTCTGCGCTGGTGAGCATTTCAGTGATTCTGCCCACATTAAGGCCGAGCCATAGCACAAGCAGTATCCCAAGGATAGAAAACGCCCGCACAAGAAAGACAGACCGCTCGCTACCCTCGTTGTCAGCATCGAGGATATGATCCGCCTGCATGCGCAACATACGCTGGTCGCGAAGATTATTACCGCAGGTCTTGCAAATTAAGGTGCCTTCCGGGTTGACGGCCCCACACTGTTGACACACAGCGTCGGCTTCCAGACCCTCTTTATACTCGGGAGGCGCAAAAGTTTCGTGTTTCATCTCCGGTTACTCTTTACTAATCAGTTCATAACTGTTAAAACCACTACAACTCTTACTAGGGGGTATTATGTATGATTTCGTTCACAATATCAAGTCTTTAGCACAAAAATATCTTCACATAAATAATATTCCTGTCCACTACTGCTATAGTATTGGGTTTGAATTTGTGGATTTGCACCTATTTCAAATGTTTTAATGGGAACAAGCGAGCACATATCTAGTACGACATGAACAGGAGGAAAATGATGCGTATCAATAAAGCGGGCTATATCTTCAGTCTTATCTTTGGTCTTGTCTGGTCTATGGCTTTTGTTTCCTCTGTTGTCTGGAGCGAGACAGATTCTCAGATTGGTCCTTTTGCCGAAAAAATTTTTACGGATTGGAAGACGGGGGCACCCATGCCGCAGATTAGCGTTGCATATCCTGACGCAACGCAGCAGGAAGCGTATCTGGTGCAACGTGCCTTTGTGAAACGGATTATGGAAACAGATACCATCGGCGGGTACAAGGCGGCGGGCGTCGCTAATGGGGCGGCGGATCATCCTTTGGTTGCCGTCATGCCTGCATCGGGTATCCTGTCGTCTGGCGACAAGATAGTAGTGGACTTGAAGGACGATCCCAACCGGCATGTAGAAACGGAAATCGGTTATGTCTTTGCCAAAGCGATTACGGCGCCGCCTGCGGATGTGGATGCGCTACGGGAGTGTGTGAAGGCCGTAGTCGCCATTGTGGAATTGCCCGGTGGTGCAGTGGAACAGAAACAGCCCGGCAGTGGAAATGACATCATCGCCTGGAACATCAACGCCAAGGCCATGATTGTCGGAGAGGAATACCGCCCGGAATCTATTGATCCAGATGCCGTGGAGATAGTGTTAACCCGGGATGGCGAAACCGTGAATACGGCAAAGGGATCTATGGCGGCGGTTGGGCAGTGGAACACCCTGTTGAAAACCGTGAACCATGTTCTCGCGCAGGGCTATACCCTCCAGCCGGGCCATGTAATCACCAACGGCGCTCTTGGCAAAATTCTGAAGGCAGAGCCCGGCATCTACCATGCAGATTTTGGTGCGCTTGGTGTGATTGAGTTTATGGTGCAGTAGCAAATAAAGAGCAATTTCATGAATAGTGAAACGCAACGTCAAAAAGACTGCAAAGTATCGTAGAGATTGGCTTGCTGTTTGGTTATTGTTGTTTGCTGACCGCTACGTCCACATCGTTGCCGCTGATGCGTTTTAGCACCACGGTGTTTTCGCCGAAGGTGTAGCGGATTTCGTCGGGGCGGCCCATGTGCGGCCATATCCGCTGGTACAGGTTGCTGCTGCTGAAGGTGTCGGTGATAACGATTTTACCTTGCCCGCGGGTTATTTCTGTGGTGCCGCTGGTATAGTCCGTAAATTCGTGATTCCGGGCGAGATTGCCCCAGAACACCACTGTTGCGCCTTCTTCAGCGCGGCGCAAGAGCGCCTCCAATGTTTCTTTGCTCAAATCAACACCGACGGCAAAGAGTAGGGGGATGTCTCGCAGGCGTTCATAGGTTACCAGATGGTCGAAAACGACAACGTTATTCATGGGTACAAAGAAATGGTGCATGGCGGCCTGTACCGGACGGGAATACAGGGATTGCACCTGTCCTTCCTTCACGGGGCGTTCGTAACCGCCCGCCGCAATATAAGGCTTGAAAAAACTCAGGCCGTCTGTGCCCGTTGCGCCGTGAGTCAGTAGATTCCACAAATCGAACCAGGCTTCTGAGTCGGGGGTGTTGGGTAAAGTTTCGGTGCCGTAAAGCCCGGCATTCCAGTTAGCCATGGGTCCCTGCTGTTCCGACTCCTGTGCGCGCATGAATCGCTGCCCGTAATCAGAGTCGGGGAAGCGCACAATGGCGATGGTGGGCTTGATGTCGCGGAAAGTCCAGGGACGGGGATGATTTGGCACATATTCACGGATGAATTGGCGTACCACCTCACCATGCGCCGTTAACTGATACATATCAGGGGTTACTTGTATCATCAGCGAAAAGGGAATGCCCTGTTTCCCTGCAGCAGTCAGATTGTGCCCTGCTCCTTCAATATAGGTAAGGTCGGCGCCGAGCCAGTAGGCCAGAAGTAGGTTACACCACAGCTCCTCTGGCGGATGTCCCGGTACCTGATCGTAATACCACAAATCGCAGTCCACCCAAAGGTCGCGACCATATTGAAGGGCAGCGCCCATGCCGATGGCGAGGCTCACCGTGGAATAAAACTCCTTCTGAATTTTGGGGCACGGAATGAACCCTGCACGCGCCGCAACATGGTGTAGCACGGGAAACACATGGGTCGCAACCACAGGCACGTTCTGGTTCGCATAGGATTCATACAGACTGCGGTATCCTGCCAATGTCTTTTCATAGGCGTCTGCAAGGGAGGTGAAGGTTGCTGGCTCCGCAAGGTTTTGCGCATGTTCATGAGGATTCAACAGGCGGCAATGGGCAAGTTCGTCGAAGACAATGCTGCGAAACTTGTCCCCGTGCCCCTTTGCGGCGTCAACACAGTCCTGCGGTGGATTAACAGTGAAACAGGATAGGCTGAAATCAAGATTTAATTCTTGTATAAGTTCTAGCATCGCCTTGTTTGATGCAATCGCATTCGCATCCGGTGTGCCTGCCCAGGGCTTTACATAATAGTTAATGTATTGAATGCCCATATCGCGCAGTGATTCCTGAACGGCCGGGGTAACCGGTAACTGATTGGGCAGTTCAATGCCAATGGTGAAGTCGGCAGTACATGGCAACATGGTGCATAACACCAGGGTAAAAACAATGAAGTTTGCTAAGCGAAATAGGCGTATCATGACAAGTTTTCCGGTGTGTTACAGTTCTGTTTTATAGGGCCGACGGTAATATAGTTTACCTGAAAGCACTTGAATAAAGGAAAATCTGTAAAATTGAATTTGACAACCGCGCAGAGGGATGGTATAATTAACCTTGACAAGATACAGTGCTAGGGGTGTGTCTAATCGCTGTACTTCTTGTAATGTGCATCTACTGGGATGCAAGTGATTAAGATGTGTGCTGGCGCAACGGCATCCTTTGTTTCGATGTTGTGAATGATTCCCGAACCAGACCTTATGAGGCGGCCATTGAGTAAGTATTCCCGTGAAATGATCGCCCAGATAGTGGCTGCCAATGACATTGTAGATGTTATCGGCGGCTGTATTGAGTTGAAGCCTTCTGGGACAAACCGATATAAAGGGCTGAGCCCTTTCACAAACGAGAAAACCCCCTCGTTTATGGTTAGCAGGGACCGGCAGATGTACCACTGCTTCAGCAGTGGGCAGGGTGGCGATGTCATCAGTTTCATCATGCTTTACGAGGGCTTGAGTTTTAACGAAGCACTGCAGAAACTGGCAGAGCGGGCGGGCATAAAACTCGAAGCCTCGGGGATTGAGGATGACAAAGAAGCATACATGCGGCGGCGGGTTTTGGAACTGAATACCTTTGCCGCGAAATTTTATCAGCATTGTCTACTGGAGCCGACAGGTGGTGCTTCGGCACGTGAGTATCTGAAAACGCGCCAGTTGAAAGAGGCTACTGAGACCCGCTTCGGCTTGGGACTTGCATCAGACGACTGGTCGCGTTTTTACGAGGCGGCAACAAAGAAGCAGTTTCGGGACAGTGAAATTATGGCCTCTGGACTGGCGCGGAGGGGTGATCGTTCCATATATGATTTTTTTCGCAACCGGTTGATTGTACCCATCAGGGACGTGTCGGGAAATGTGGTGGCCTTTGGCGGGCGCGACCTTGGCAATGGTCCTGCTAAATATATTAATTCGCCGGAAACATTGGCTTACAAGAAGAGCCGTGTGTTGTATGGGCTTTATGAGGCACGCGATGCCATGCGGCGGCAGCAGCAGGCCATATTGGTTGAGGGCTATTTTGACCTTATGCGCTGTTTTGATGTGGGCATCGAAAATGTGGTGGCCACCTGCGGCACTGCCCTGACCGAGCAGCAGGCCATGTTGATCAAGCGCTATGTGCCTGAAGTAATTGTGGTTTATGATGGCGATGCTGCAGGCATACGGGCAGCCATAAAGAGTATCGGCATATTGACCGGCGCAGGATTGACGGTGCGCGCCATGACGCCGCCAGACGGCAAGGACCCGGATGACTTTATTCGCGATGAAGGTGCCGAAGAATTTTTGGCGCGTATTGCTGTGGCAAGCGATTTTGTAACATTTTATATAGAAATGAGCAAAGACAAGGTGCGTACCATAGAAGGGCGTACTGAAATAGCCAACGAACTGTTTGCAATACTGCAAACATTGGATGAGCCCATCCGTGTGGATCAGTATATCAGCCTGATTGCCAAAGGCTTGGGCGTACATGACTGGGACTGCAAAAGAAATTTTGAGCGTTTTTGTAAAACCAGAAGGCGTACTGGTGTAGTCCAATCCCAGGAGACGCCGCAACAGACGACCCAAAATGTGGCGCACAAGGACGACATAGACTTTATCGCAACGCTTCTGGCGTACCCGGAACATCGCAGTATGTTTCTGCATGAATGCGGCGCCATCACAGCCGAAGAAACGGTATTTGCTTTGGCAAAGCGGCTGTGCGAAACCGAAGCGCACCTGACGCTTCATGATCTGGACGATGAACAGGAGCGGGTGTTGTTTTCGGCGGCCGTAAACACGGAAACGCCGGAACCAGTCAGAGCCCATCAGTTTGTGACTGAACGGATAAGTACGTTTAAGCGTAAGATTCTGGAGCAGGAGATGGACCAGATTTTGAAGCAGTTTCGCCAGGCGGAAAAGGATAAGGATGAAAAACGCCTGGTAGAATTGAGAGAAAAACAAGAACGGGTAAGTATGCAACTGCAGGATATTGGCAGGAAGTGGTAACTTTACCCGATGTGGTTCCGTTTTTGTAGTATATGGAATTCAACTTGAAAAAAGGCTAATGCGAACGTGACAACAAAAAAAGCAAACGATATTCCCGTCAACGAAAATGCGCAGGAAACTCTGAAAAAAGCACGTGCATCGGGAAAAATTACCTATGATGAACTCGAAAAACTGTTGCCGCAGGATGCCAGCGCCGAACAGATTGACGAGGTAATGATTTCTCTTTGTGACACAGACGTCGAAATTGTGGACGATCTGAAGATTGATGTCGTCAAATCCGAAGAGAAGGTGCAGCAGCAGAATCTCGCACAGAAAATGGAATTGCGGCGTCTTGCCGCACAGCGCAATCTCGAACGTGCCGACGACCCTGTGCGCATGTATCTGCGTGAAATGGGACGTGTGCCGCTGCTCACCAAAGAACAGGAGATCACCATCGCCAAGCGCATTGAAGCCGCCGAAGCGGAATTGGTTGACGTGATTCTGAATGCTCCCTATGCCATCAAGGAAGCGCAGATGCTGGCGGCGCGCATTCTTGCTGGGCGGCTACAGTTCTCGCAGATTTGTGATGATGAGGATGTTCGCTTCCACCATCGGTTCGTTAAAGAACTGCCTGAATACATGGAACGCATGGGAGAATTTGAACTGCAGATCGAGGTGCAGGAAAAAAGAGCGCGCCGTTCCAATCTCCCTGCCAAAAGCCGTGCCAATATTGAGAAGCGGATTGATGACTTTCGCAAGCAGCAGATCGAAATTATCCGTGAGTTCAGGCTCAAGCCAAGAGAAATAATGAAAATTGGCAGAAAAATCAAGGGACTTAAACGGCGTATTGCTACCGCCTATGACGATATTGACCGCATCGAACGGGAAATCGGCATGAGCGCGGACGAAGTCCTGAAAATAAGCGTGGAGGCTCGGCGCAGGCCCGGCGTCTACAAAACCATTGAAGTGGATAAAGAGGCATTACTCGAAGCCGAACGCCGTTTGAACATTGCCCGGAGAAAAATTGCGCAGATTCAGAACGATGCCAAACTCGGACCGGACAGCATTAGCGAATTGATTGATGTGATTCGTGCCAAGGAAGATAAAATATACGCTGCGAAAATGGAACTGGTGGAAGCCAACCTCCGACTTGTGGTTAGCATTGGAAAGAAATACATCAACCGCGGCATGTCCTTCCTTGACCTTATCCAGGAAGGCAACATCGGGCTCATGAAAGCCGTTGACAAGTTCGAATATCAGCGCGGCTACAAATTCAGCACCTACGCAACCTGGTGGATTCGGCAGGCCATCACTCGATCTATTGCTGACCAGGCGCGCACCATCCGCATCCCTGTACACATGATTGAGTCCATCAATAAACTCATGCGCACCAGCCGTAAGCTCATCCAGAAATACGGGCGTGAACCTAGTGCGGACGAGATCGGCATTGAAATGGGGATGAACGCAGACAAGGTTCGTTCCATCTTCAAAATTGCCCAGGAAGCCATCAGTCTGGAGACTCCGGTGGGCGACGACGGCGACAGCAGTTTCGGTGATTTTATTGAAGACAAGGCCGCCGAGAATCCGTCCAACATTGCCGCATTCACTGTTTTCCAGGAACGGCTTGACAAAGTGCTAAGCACGCTCACCGAGCGCGAACAAAAAGTATTGCGCCTTCGCTTCGGCTTGGGGGACGGCTATCCGCGTACTCTCGAAGAGGTGGGCAGCGTATTCAATGTCACCCGCGAACGTGTCCGTCAGATAGAGGCAAAAGCCCTGCGCAAAATGCGCCACCCTACACGTTCCAAACAACTCAAGCAGTTCGAGAACTGGAACCTGCAATAGACACGCTTGTGGAAAACAAATTATGCGCAACTGGATAATCTATTCCGGATTTCGCTATAATACAGTTCAACGGGCCCTTAGCTCAGCTGGTCAGAGCAGGTGACTCATAATCACTTGGTCGCTGGTTCGAATCCAGCAGGGCCCACCATTCTTTTCTTC
>CAZBNU010000112.1:0-6684 GCA_964493075.1 uncultured Nitrospirales bacterium
GGTCTGGGGATTGATTACCGCCCACCCAATATCACCACTTCACACATACTACCAAAGACTAAAACCAAAACCCGCGCAAACACCGCCCGTGAATATATGGAGAACTATAACTCAAAAAGGAAAAGTGTCATGCCACTTCAAGATTTCGTGTCCATCAAGTTTCTTAGTGCTCTTTGTGCCCTTAGTGGATCATGTGTATGAACGCACCAAGAAAAACACATTATATTGTGCCACAGATGGTATGCAGCACCACATAGTGTGCCTGAAGCGACAATTAGCCTCAAAAAAAACGCTCAAAAACGTTCAAAAACGTCGAAAAACGTTCGAAAACGTCAAAAAACATGGCCAATTTGTTCTGAATTAACGCTATTTCGCATCAAAACGCAGCAGATTTTTTGCGGTAGACAGCAACAAGGAATACATCCTTGCGATTGTCCTGCTTCATGGTATAGCATTCCATGGAAGTCGTAGCAACTACATGGAGAGGATATCCTATGAGAGCAGGAACACCGTGGTTATTGTCCGTTGTGTTTTATCTGACGTTCATCTGTATGAGTTATGCTGCTGAAGACGCATGGCCCGAAATTGAACCGCAGCATCGTCCGGGCGCTTACTGGCACTGTATGGGCAGCGCCCTGGATGAGGCGAATATTACCCGGGAACTGGAAACGTATCACGAGGCAGGTATGGGCGGCGTGCATATCATTCCCATCTACGGCGCAAAGGGATATGAGGACAGGTATGTGGAGTATCTCAGTCCGCGATGGATGGAATTGCTTGCACATATTACAAGTGAAGCGGAGCGCCTGGGTATGTGGGTGGACATGACCACAGGCACCGGCTGGAACTTTGGCGGGCCCGGCATCACCGGCGATCTCGCTTGTGCGAAAGTGCAGTTGAAAGTGGACGAGTTTAGCGCAAGAGACAAGTTTCCGACGAAACTCAGCATTGATTGGGCGCTTATTCAATCTCTTGTCGCCATCGGCCCTGATCGGCAACGGGTAGACCTTATGGAATATGTCCTTCCGGGAGGAAAACTGGAATGGAAACCACCTGCGCAAGACTGGAAATGCTATACGGTTTTTCAAAGTCCCACCAACAAAGAGGTGGAACGGGCCGCGCCGGGCGGCGTGGGCGTTATGATCAATCCTTATTACGCCCCCGCTTTACAGCAATATCTCGAGCGTTTCGATGAAGCTTTTGCCCACTATGAAGGGCCCTTACCTAGGGCCATGTATCACGATTCCTATGAATACAATAACGATTGGTCGCCCGACCTTTTTGCGCAGTTTGAACGTCGTCGGGGCTATCGGCTGCAGGACTATCTCCCCGAATTCTTTGCCGAGAAAGGCGATGATACCGTTGCCCGTGTCAAGTGCGATTATCGGGAGACCGTTTCCGACCTGGTTTTGGAAAGTTTCATCCAGCCCTGGACCGACTGGGCGCATGGTCACGGATTTCTTACGCGCAACCAATCCCACGGTTCGCCGGGAAATCTGCTCGATCTATACGGCACGGTGGACATTCCCGAAACCGAGATGTTCAACAAGGATCGCGATTCCCTCGTGGCGAAGTTTGCGTCGTCAGCAGCCCATGTGATGGGAAGGAACAAAGTGGCCGCAGAATTTGGCACGTGGCTCAAAGACCATTTTAATGTGCGTCTGGCCGATCTGAAAGACCTGGTGGATGAACTCTTTGTGAGCGGCGTCAACCAGGTACTTTATCACGGCACTACCTATTCTCCCGCTGAAGACCCCTGGCCCGGCTGGCTCTTCTATGCCTCCACCCAGATGAATCCCCGTAACGCCATCTGGCACGATGTCCGTGGGCTGAACGACTATATCGCCCGCTGCCAGTCGGTACTTCAGGCGGGCAGGCCGGACAACGATATTCTTGTCTATTGGCCCATTCATGATATGTGGCACGACGCAGAGGGGCGCAGGCGTGACCTTACTGTACACCATACGGAATGGCTCACGGATCAGCCTGTTGGTAGTGTGGCGCGGCAACTCTGGGAGCAGGGCTACACCTTCGACTATATTTCCGACCGTCAGTTGCAGCAGTGCAAAGTGGGGGATGGGCAGATACAGACACCGGGCGGCAGTTACAAAGCAATGCTTGTTCCTACCTGTGATCGTATTCCCCTGGCCACATTCGAAAAAATGATTGACCTTATCGATGCGGGCAGCACCATCATCTGGTCAGACCGATTGCCAGCCGATGTGCCGGGCCTTGCCAGCCTGGAGACGAGACGCGACCAACTTAAGGAATTATTGACGCGCATCAGGAAGAGCGGCCGCCTGATTTGCGGTGACGAAATTCCCGGCCTTCTTCAAAAATCTGGCATAAATCCCGAACCCGTGGCAAGCATTCCGGGACTCTCTTTTGTGCGTCGTACTCACGAAGAGGGCCGCTACTATTTCATCGCCAATCGTGAAAAAGAGCGCGCCTTTTCCGGATGGCTTCCTCTGTCTGGCAGCCCGAAATCCGTATACATCCTCGACCCGATTACAGGCAGCATTGGTCTCGCAAAACAACGACAAGCCTCAGATACTGTAACCGAAGTTTTTCTGGAAATGCTTCCCGGGCAATCCTTGGTATTGAAAACACTGTCTAATCGTAACGGGGCAGGAGCAGTTCAGTCGTTCATGAAAGAAAACGGTTCGCCGATTATTATTGATAGCCCGTGGGATGTTACGTTTATAGATGGTGGACCCACACTGCCCGATCCGATGACAATGTCTCAACTTGTTTCTTGGACCGAACAAGGGGGACAAGCCACCGAACGCTTCGCAGGAACGGCGCGGTACACCACTACTTTTGATCTCCCTGAGCATGACGCCAACGCCTGGCGTATTGATCTAGGCGAGGTGGCTGAAAGCGCCCGGATTCGTGTGAACGGCAAAGACTTCGGCATCCTCTTTATGCCACCCATACGCATAGATGTCCCCGGCGAACTTCTTCAGGACACCGGCAACAAACTTGAAGTGGAAGTGACCAACCTCTCCGCCAACCGCATCCGCGGCCTCGATCAGGACGGGGTGTATTGGCGGAAGTTTTACGACATCAATTTCGTCAATATTGACTACGAGTCTTTTGATGCTTCAAAGTGGCCGGTTCATCCATCAGGCCTACTGGGGCCGGTGACACTGACGCCAGTTGTCCCGCGTTAGGAATTATTCGTACCGAAGCGCTTCAACGGGGTCAACGCCGCTGGCTTTGATGGCAGGATAGACGCCGAAAAAAACGCCTACAGACAAACTGAACAGAAACGCGGTCAACACAGACCACGTTGAAATGATAACCGGCATGGTGGGATAAAGCAGGCCGAGAATGAGGGTGGACACCCAGGCGATCAATACGCCTACGAGTCCCCCGCAAACACTGAGGGTTACCGCCTCTATCAGGAACTGGAGCGCGATATCCGTCCTGCGCGCTCCCACCGCTTTGCGTATGCCCACTTCGCGGGTACGTTCTCGCACCGACACCAGCATGATGTTCATGATGCCGATACCGCCTACCAACAATGAAATGGCCGCAATACCGGCAAGCATCAGGCGCAGCGCATCGAGAATCTTGCCAAAGGACGCGAGGATGCCATCCTGATCCACAATGGTAAAATCCTCGGTGTAGTCATGGGCGGCAATGAGAATCTGTCGAATGGACTCCGTGGCGAGTTCAATATCTTCAGGACTTTTTGCCGCTACATTGATTTCGAAACAGGTATCCTCGCCGCCGTAGAACATCTGCTGGCCGCTTGGCAGGGGGACGATCACGATATCATCGAGGTTGATGCCCAGCATCTGACCCCGTTCTTCCAGGACGCCCACAATGACGTGTTTGGATTGGTTGATCGAAATCTTTTCGTAAAGCGCTGGCTTGCTGCCAAAGATGTCTCGCTTTACTTGCAGCCCGATTACACAGACTTTGTTGTTCTTGTCAACATCCGGTTCCTCAATGAAGCGTCCCATCTGCACGTTCAATTCCCGGATAATAGCAAAATCTTCCTGACATCCCAGCATCAGGCAGTTCTTCTCAATATTCCTGTACTTAATTTTTGCCGTGCCAACAACGGTGCCCGATACGGCCTTGATACCTTGTGCTTTCCTTTTGATTTCCCTGGCATCCTGCGTGGTCAGTTTTCGATAACTACCCGCATTGACCACCACCATGCTGTTGGTGGTTTCCTGTTTGCCGGGCGATACCATAATGACATTGCTGCCCATGCCATTGAACTGACTCTCAATGTATAACTGGGCTGCCTCGCCCAGGGATACGAGAAGGATGACAGACATAACGCCAATGATGACGCCCAGTGTCGTCAAAAAGGAGCGTACCTTGTTTTCAGACAAGGATGTCAGTGCCATCAGAATACATTCGAAGACGTTCATCGCACCTCCAGCGATTCAACGATATTTACTTTGCAGCCATCCGTCAGTTCTTTCAGGGAAATTGAGGTTATCAGGGTTTCGCCTTCCTTCACGCCACCCAACACCTCGCGCACAAGCCAGTTGCCGATGCCTATGGTTATCATGCGCTTTTCCGCGCGCCCGTCCTTGATTACATAAGCTTCTTCCTCGCGAATCAGCGCTTCTGTGGGCACCAGCAGCACATCGTCTTTTTCCTCGGTAATGACAATCACATCCGCAGACATGCCGGTAACCAGTTTTTCCTTGCCCTCTTCAATAAATATCTCCACCTCGAAGGTGCGGCTCATATCCATATTTCTTGACACGATCGGCGCAATATAGGATACCTCGCCGGGAAATTCTTCGTCCCGGTAGGCGTCCACAGTAACACGCACCTTGTCGCCAACTTGTATGCGACCGAAATTGGCCTCGTCAAAAGGCGCCTTTACGTAAATATCGGAATCATCCACAATATGCGCCACGGCCATGGGGGAGGGCATGGACATGGCGCCCATGCCACCGCCTGCTAAGCCGCCTGCACCGGCAAGACCGCCACCCATGCTCAGCGCAGAACCCCCACCCATATCACCGCCAAGTCCGGAACCGACACTTTCACCTACCTCCATATAAATCTTGGCAACAATGCCGTCAAAAGGCGCACGCACATGCGTCCAGTCCAGTGCGGTTGCGGCCTGTTTTTTCATAATCTCAATAGCGCGCAGTCCGGTCTCTGCTTCTTCTATACGCAAGGGATAAAGCCCCAGCAGGTTGTTCAGCGCGGTATAGCTGTCGTCCATCTGGTTGAACTGCACCTCAGACAAATTGACCATGCTTTGCGAGCCCACGTCCTTCTGCTCGTAAAGCGACTTGTCGCGGTCGAACTCCGCTTCTGCAATATCACGAGTACGCTTAAGTGTCTTGATGCGCTCCAAGTCATTGCCGTATTGTTGTTTCAATAATTTTAGGGCAACTTCGGTCTGTTCCAGCCGTACCTGTGCCTGCTCCACCTGATAACCTTGTTGCGTAGATTCCAGTTCAACCAGCACGTCCCCCTTTTTTACGCGCATTCCTTCTTTCACGGGAATGGAAATTACCTTGCCTATGGTTTCTGCGGCCACCATGGCCGACTGTTCGGGTTCCACCGTGCCAGCGGAAATGGCAGCAACGGTTTCCTCTACATGCCCACGTTTCAATGTTGTTACAGTCACATCAATGATGGGTTCCTGCATGTAGAAGTAGGTTGCGGGAACACCCACGAGCGTGAGAAAGATAATCCAGCCCAGCAACGTTTTCAGGAATTTCAGTGCTTTTGATTTAGCCATTCGTCATCCACCAATTTTCCATCGCGGAAACTCAAGATGCGTTCGGAATATTCTGCTATATCCCGCTCATGAGTCACCATCACGATGGTATGTCCTTTTTTATGTAAATCATCGAAGATCGCCATAATGCTTTCTCCGCTGGCAGTATCAAGATTACCCGTAGGTTCGTCTGCAAACAATATGGAAGGGGAGTTGATCAAGGCGCGGGCTATGGCAACACGCTGTCGCTGACCTCCCGACAGTTCATTCGGGCAATGCCCCATGCGGTCTTTTAGACCCACGGCAGCAAGCGCTTCACTGGCGCGGCGGATGCGTTCACGGCGTCCCACGCCATCATAGAAGAGAGGAAGCGCCACATTGGTTAACGCCGAGGTGCGCCCCAGCAGGTTGAAATTTTGAAATACAAACCCGATTTCGTGATTGCGCACCTGTGCCAGTTGACCGTCCGACATTTTGCTTACCTGCGTGCCAGCAAGACTATAGGAACCCTCGGTAGGCCGTGAAAGGCAACCCAGAATATCCAGCAAGGTTGTTTTGCCGGATCCGGAGGGTCCCATAATAGCCACAAAGTTCCCTTTGTAAATATCAAAGGAAACACCGTTAAGGGCGTTGACTACGGTATCCCCCATTTCAAACCGTTTTATCAAGTCAACAACCCGTATGACAGGCATATCTTCACTGGTATTGGATTTGTCCGAAGCCATATAGTCATTTCCAGATAAGGAAAAAGTAGTAAAACATAACTATATTAAGCCTATACCAAACAGTTGTACATACACAAAATTTTTCCTGGTCTTTCTCGTTTTTGCATTGACCGGCAAAACTGTTATGATACGTAGGTGTAGAAAAAACAGCGAACCGACCTTCGCACCGTTCGCAGTAAACAAGAACCATTTTACAACCACTATATGATAGAACAAGGAGTTGTTCATGAAAACCACACGCCGTTCCTT
>CAZBNU010000112.1:6784-12128 GCA_964493075.1 uncultured Nitrospirales bacterium
GGTCGTGATGACATTAATGCCGTCTGTATTGCCACCCCAGATCACTGGCATACCATTCCTGTTCTTGCCGCGCTGGAATCCGGCAAGGATGTGTACTGCGAGAAACCCCTGACCCACAATATCCATGAAGCCATTACGATTATGGATGCGGTTAAAAAGTATAAGCGCGTTCTACAGACCGGTTCGATGCAGCGCTCCATGAAGGAATTCCGGATTGCGTGTGAATTGGTCCAGAACGGAATCGCAGGCAAGATCAGCCGTGTGGAATGCAGTTTCGGCCCTCCCGGAATTCCCTGCGACCTGCCGGAAGAGGAACTGGAGCCCGGGTTGGATTGGGAAATGTGGACCGGACCGGCGCCGATGCGCCCCTATCACTCTGAATTGAGTCCGCGCGGTATGCATGATCATTTCCCGAACTGGCGCAATTACAGGGAATACGGCGGCGGCATGGTTACAGACTGGGGTGCTCATCATCTGGATATCGCCCAGTGGGGTTTGGGTATGGATGACAGTGGTCCCGATGAGATTCATCCGCCAGAGGACCCGGAAGCGAAGAACGGCGCTGTGCTGCATTACGGGAAAGACATCCAGGTGATTCATGGCAACGGCTTCGGCGTGCATTTCTTTGGCAGTGATGGCGAGGTCAAAGTGAATCGCGGCAGAATAGAGTTTTGGCTTGATGGCAAAAAGGTAGCTGGCTATGTTGACCGTGAGGACGGTGGTTCCCTTGCCAATACGCTCGAACAGTTGGAAAATGATTTTCTGAAAGACGCGAAGATCAAACTGTATGAAAGTCCTGATCATATTAAGAACTTCCTCGATTGTATCGAATCACGGGAAAAGCCCATTACCAGTGAAATTGTTGGTGGACGCAGCGCCATCTGCTGCCATTTGATGAATCAGGCCTACTACAACCAGGAAGTCATCAAGTGGAAGCCCAAAAAAATGCAATTCGCCAAAGACAGCGGCAAACCCGAATGGTTGACCCGTGAATACCGCGCGCCTTGGAGTGTGTAGTACGTTTCTTCAAATAGACATAATACCAGTACTATCAATGCGTGTGGCGTTATTATGAACGGACAAGCCGATGTATTGTGGTGGTTTGGCTGTCTCATTGCCAGCGCTGTTGGGACGGCGATGTTGGTTTATGCCGTTCGACAAAAAGACGCATATGCCTTGATTTTTGGCCTGCTAATCAGTGCCTTACCCATGTTTGTCGGATCCGGTGTACTTATGGCCGTGGCTTTGACAGCAACCATTGGCCTGTTTGTCGCACTCAGGAAATATTTATAGAGGTAACCTGAGTCGTCTATTTGGAAAGAATAAAATTCTGATTCAAGTACAGGGTGGAAAATGAAAGGTGTGGTTTATGTCGCTTACCATGGGTCGTCGTGGGTTTCTGAAGACTTCTGCTGGTTTGAGCCTGACTGCCATGGGCCGGGCTTATGCTGTTGAACAGTCCATACGTCCCAATGTTCTTTTCATCATGACAGACCAGCAGACCATCGGCGCGATGAGTGCTGCGGGCAACCCTTATGTGAATACGCCAAACATGGATGCTTTGGCCAAAACCGGCGTACGCTTTGAGCAGTCCTATTGCACTTCGCCCGTGTGCAGTCCGTCGCGAAGTAGTCTTGTGACGAGCCGTATGCCCCACGAAACCGGGGTGCCCCACAACCTCCACCAGAATTTTGATGTGAGCCTGCCCAACATGGGCACCATTTTTCGGGAGGCAGGGTATCGGACGGCCTGGGCAGGCAAATGGCATCTGGAGGATTCTTATCCCAAGGGAAATGCGGTTCCGGGTTTTGAATATCTGCAACCCATACCGCGTCCGGAAAGAGATTTTAACGGAGGGAACGTGGATGACAAGGTGGCAAACGCAGCTATAGCGTTTTTGAACAGGAAAGATACGCAGCCTTTTCTATTGGCCGTTTCGCTGCATAACCCCCATGATATTTGTGGCTTGAAGGAGCAAGGCTATCCCAAGCCTGGTGATGATAAAGAAATTCCTCCGTTGCCTGACAACTTTGCCATGGATCCCAATGAACCGGAGTTCATCAGTCACCAGCGTGGGCGAACGACCTATGGCCCTGAAAATGTGGAAACTGCGGCATGGTCTGAAGAACAGTGGCGCTATTATTTGCATCGTTATTACCGTTATGTGGAAGACGTGGACGCGCAGATTGGGCGTGTGATGGAGGCGCTCCGCGATCAGGGACTGGAAGAGGATACGATTGTTCTGTTCACCAGCGATCATGGCGAGGGCACGGCAGGCCATAAGTGGGTGGTGAAACTGATGCTGTATGAAGAGCCAGCGAAGGTACCGATGATTGTGCGCTGGAAAGGCGTTACGCCACAGCGTGTTGATGACAGACATCTGGTGTCAGGGCTGGATGTTGTACCCACGTTATGCGATTATGCCGGCGTGGCCTGTCCTGACAGTCTGCGCGGCATGAGTCTGCGTCCGCTGATTGAGTCGCCCGATACCCCGGGACGGGACCATCTCGTGTGTCAACTGCAGATCAACCCAGAGGAAGAGGGGCGCATGTTGCGAACGCAACGCTACAAGTATGTGCTTTTTTCCATGGGGGAGCGGCCTGAAATGCTTTTTGATCTGGAGGCTGACCCCGGTGAGATGCATAATCTGGCTGCGGAGCAACCCTATCGCGAGGTGCTGGTAGCGCATCGGCAGTTGCTTCAGCAGTGGATGATGGATGTAAATGACGACTATCTCGAAAGGTTTGCGGTGCCCGTGGCGTGAGTGGTGGTATACAAAAGAAAAGATGTACTGTGATGAATATAAGCGAAGAAAATGAAGGTGGGGCAGGGGTTACCCCGCCGATTATTTGTTGTCGTAAGTGCGGTGCGGCAATTGCGGCAAGCGTAAACTACTGTTCGAATTGCGGCACAAAACAGAACACGGGAGAGGCCTGGTATTATCGGCCTGTCTGGATAATGCTCCTTGCCCTTTTTGTGCTCGGACCTTTTGCGCTGCCTCTGGTCTGGAAGTCCAAGAGAATGGGGCGCGGCTTCAAAGTGTTGATGGCAGCCATGATTTTGGGGTATACGGCCTATTGCGTTTACATCACCTATAAGTTGGTGGCATTTCAAATGCGCGAAATAGATGAGTTAAGCGGTCTACTGCAACAGATTAGAAACCCGCGGTAGTTCCGGCATCCAGCAAATGCGTGTTGTTTTCCCCGTTATCCAATCTGCTATTATGTTTCCAGTACGGAACTTACTTTTTTTCATGAATGCTGTTATGTTAGAAACAGGTCAGGAGGAAGAATCATGCGATTGACAATGGCGCAGGCAGTAATTGGGTTTCTGAAAAATCAGTATACCGAACGTGATGGTGCGGAACAGCCCCTGTTTGCAGGATGTTTCGGCATCTTCGGGCATGGCTGCATAGCAGGTATCGGACAGGCGCTGCAGCAGAACCGTGATTTCCGGTATTACCAGATACGCAATGAACAGGCGATGGTGCATGCGGCGGCAGGCTATGCGAAGATGAAAAACCGGATGCAGACCTTCGCCTGTGTTTCTTCCATCGGTCCCGGCGCGACGAACATGGTTACCGGCGCGGCAGGTGCGACCATCAATCGCATACCCGTGCTGCTGATGCCGGGGGACATTTTTGCACGGCGCAATGTCGCACCTGTGCTGCAGCAGTTGGAGTCGGACCGCAGCCAGGACATTTCCGTTAACGACTGCTTCAAACCGGTCAGCCGCTACTGGGATCGCATCAATCGCGCTGACCAGATTATTTATGCGCTGCCTGAAGCCATGCGCGTATTGACCAGCCCTGCCGATACCGGCGCAGTGACGCTGGCATTGCCCCAGGATGTGCAGACAGAGGCCTTCGATTATCCTGAAGACTTCTTCAACAAGCGGGTCTGGCATATTCCCCGTGTACGTGCGGATAAGGCGGCACTGCAGCGTGCAGCGGCATGGATCCGCGAGGCGAAGCGTCCTCTCATTGTGGCAGGCGGTGGTGTCATCTACAGCGGTGCTTGTGATGCGTTGAAGGCCTTCGTGGACAACACTGGTATTCCCGTGAGCGAGACCATGGCGGGCAAAGGCAGCCTGCGTTACGACCATCCGTTGAACGCGGGGGCTATCGGCGTAACCGGTACCAGCGCAGCCAACATCCTTGCACGTGATGCAGACCTGATCATCGGTATCGGCACCCGGTACAGCGATTTTACCACGGCCAGCAAAACAGTCTTCCAGAATGAAACCCTGCGATTCATCAACATCAACGTGGCGGATTTTGATGCGAACAAGCATTGCGCCATGCCGTTGCTGGGCGATGCGCTTAGGGTCATCGAAGAACTGGGCGAAATTCTGACGGGGCACCAGACTGATGCCGCGTATCAGGAAAAGGCGAAGCAACTGCATGATGAATGGGAATCGGAAGTGGACCGCATTTATGCCATTCGCAATACGCCGTTGACCAGTCAGGGCGAACTGGTGGGCGCGGTGAATGAACTGAGCAAACCGGAAAGCATCATGGTGTGTGCGGCAGGTTCGCTACCCGGCGACCTCCATAAACTGTGGCGTTCACGGCATACAAAAAATTTCCACATGGAATACGGCTACAGCTGCATGGGCTATGAGATCGCCGGTGGTCTGGGCGTGAAGATGGCGGCCCCGGATCGGGATGTGTACATCATGCAGGGCGATGGCGGCTACCTGATGCTGAACGCTGAAATTGTAACGTCAATCCAGGAAGGCTACAAACTGACCATCATCATCTTCGATAACTTCGGATACAAGAGTATTGGCGGACTCAGTCGTTCGCTGGGGCAGGAAGGTTTCGCTACCCGCTATGTGTACCCCAAGGACGGCGCACTACCGGGCGATGATGCTGGCGAAGATGTGGAGGTGCTACCCGTTGATCTGGCAGCCAATGCCCGCAGCCTCGGCGCGCATGTCATCGAATGCGAAACCTACGACGACTTTGCCGCTGCCATCAAGACGGCGGAGACCATTGACATTACCACTGTCATCTACGTGCAGAACGACCGCTATGTAGGCGTGCCCGGCTACGAGAGTTGGTGGGATGTGCCTGTGGCGGAAGTCAGTGAAATGGAATCCGTGCAGGAAGCCCGCAAAAACTTTGAAAAGATGCGCGCCAAGGAACGGTATTACTTGTAAAAACTACCGTCATTGCGAGGCACGAAGCAATCTCGTGTTACGTGATAATCTGTCGGCTAAGGAGATTGCCTCGTGCCTCGCAATGACGGAGAATGAGTTTTCTGTAATTATTGCAAGCGGACAGCGCCCGCGTTAGATAAGGATAACCATGAGCAAGTCTCTTTTGAATTACATAAACGGA
>CAZBNU010000113.1:0-12062 GCA_964493075.1 uncultured Nitrospirales bacterium
GAAGACAACCAGATGCACTACCAGAAGCGGATGCTCATAAAACGCCTCGCCGCCGCCGGTCCCGCCTGGGAAACACTCATCACCACCGTACCCAAACGCGGTTTCACCCTCAACCTCACCCCGGAACAGGTGTGTTTGCGGGTGGTTGCTTCCTGCGCAGCATGAGGGGGATAAGGGATAAGAATCAGACGGATTGGAACGGTTGGACGGATCAGACTGGGGCAGCCTGCGCGGTGTGGTGGCGTTTTGGCTCGGGTGGCTTGTGTAGGATAGGTAGGATGTGTAGGACTTGTAGGATGGGGAATGGTGCCCGCTGAAGTGCCCTGCTCCCTGACCCCTAAACCCTAACCCCTATTTCTGCTTACACTGCTCCAATTGGTTTGCAACCCATATCTTGATGATGGACTGGCGCGTCACCCCCAGACGGCCAGCCTCTTCGTCCAGTGCCTGCACCATCCATATCGGAAAATCCACATTGACCCGTTTTTGCTGTTGGTTTCCCCGTTTGGCACGGGTTAACTCCAGCGAAAGGGAAATGTCTTATCCAGAATCAAATTTTTTGTCAAAGGTCTTCGCTTTCATAAAAGTCTACCTCTTCTTTTCTGGACCTGCGCTGCTGTCTTCTTCCCATTATCAATTATCAATTATCAATTGTCAATTGTCAATTATTCCCTATTCCTCTCGCGACAGTGTCACCGCAAACCAGACCAGAAAAATAAACAGGGTATAGATCAGCACATTCTCCCAGAGGGGGAAGGAATAGCGGGTGCCCATGGCTTCTGACCAGGAACTGCCGAAGGGGAGTCCTGCTGCCTGTGCCGCCGATTTTTTCGCGGCATAGAGGTATTCCCACTTGATGAGGTGGTAGGAACCAATGAACAGCACGGTCAGCCAAAAGGTATAGGGTGCGATCATGCCGCTGTGCGCCAGCTGCCGCTCGCCGCCGAACAATACCTCGCCCAGCCAGTCTTTCAGCAGCAGTACGCCGTTCCAGATGATGCAAAGGATGAAGGATGCCGCGGCGAATACGGCGACCTTTTCATGGATCTCCGTTACCCGCACCCCGTTGGACCATACGGTCCGCACATCGGGGAAAATACCCACCAGACCAATGTTCAGGCAGCCGAGCATCAGCAGTATTGCGCCCACCCAGGCGCCCCACCGAGAGATTTCGCTGAAACGGTGGCGGTAGTATTGCGCCAGCACCATGCCCGCGCCGCTCCAGAACAGCATGGCGATAGAGAACAGCCACCACCATTGCGGGCTGTGTTCCTCGTTATAACTTCCCAGAAAACTGAAGGTGTGGGTTGTGATGGAATACTTGTGTTCGGCGGGATACCCCAGCCACGCCAGGAAAATAAATCCCCAGAACACAGCGGTCATGAAAAAAAGATACCGCCGGATTTCCGTCCGCTCCAAATCACCCGATAAAAAATGTTTCAACAGTTCCATAAGAGCTTCCACGCACCCTTTCAAGGTACTATTGTTAACTTCAGCCGATTAACCAGAAGACAGCAAAACAAGCGAATCCTTGATACAACGTCTGATTATTAAAGTCAACGCCCTACTTTTTACCTTTGGCTTTATGCTTCTTGCCGTTGATGCCGAGCACATCAAACCCGAAGTAGTCAACGGCGTTGTTGTAGCAAATGTCCTGCACCATCCGCCCGATATGTTCGACACTTGAAGGGAGCAGTCCGCGCACCACATCACGGCCAATAATGTTACACAAAAGCCGTCTAAAATAATCATGTCGGGGATAACTCAGAAAGCTGCGGCTATCGGTCAGCATACCCACGAATCGGCTGAGCAATCCTGTCTGGGACAAGGTTTCTATGTGCTGTTCCATGCCATCCAACTGATCATTGAACCACCAGCCGCTGCCAAACTGTATCTTGCCTGGAACAGAACCGTCCTGAAAATTGCCTGCCATGGTGGCAAGCACCATGTTGAACGCCGGATTAATGGTATACAAAACGGTGCGCGTTAACTGGTTGGTCTGGTCAAGACGGTCCAGAAGTTTAGCAAGGGGACGTGCAAAGGGCTGATCGCCAACAGAATCAAATCCCGTGTCCGGCCCGAGTTGCCGGAACATGCGGGTGTTGTTATTCCGAATAGGCCCGATATGCAGTTGCTGTGCCCAGTTCATTTCGTGATTCAACAGCCCAAGTTCGTACAGCAGTGCCGACTTATACCTGAGCGCACTTTCAAGATCGGGCACCTGTCCGCTACGTGCCTGGCAAAAGGTTTTGCCAACCTCCGCAAGCGTATAGTCTTCTGCATAAGGCACCTCAAGACCATGGTCGGCAACCTTGCAGCCACGGGACGCAAAAAACTGCGCCCGGTTGCGTAATGCTTCGAGCAGTTGCTCAAAGCTTCCGCATTCCATGTCGGCAGCCGCTTCGAGACGCCCAATCCAAGCGTTAAATACCTCCGGGTCTTCAATGGCAAGCGCCTTGTCCGGACGCCACGTTGGCAGCATGGCAATCTTGAATTTGGGGTCTTCCGCCACAATACGATGCGCCTCAAGGCTGTCCGTCGGATCATCGGTGGTGCAAACCAGCGCCACGCCCATCTGCTTCATGATGCCCCGAGCCGAAAATTCGGGCGTTGCCAGTTTCTCATTGCATTCATCCCAGATGCCCTTTGCGGTGTCCGGTCCAAAAAGACGGTCCGTAATACCAAAGGGACGGTTCAACTCAAGATGTGTCCAGTGATAGGCCGGATTGCGCATGGTGTGGGGAACCGTTGCGGCCCATTTCTCAAATTTTTCCCAATCCGTCGCATCACCGGTGCAATACCGCTCCGGCACCCCGTTGGCACGCATCAGCCGCCATTTGTAGTGGTCGCCGGCCAGCCAAATCTGGGTCATGTTCTCAAATTGCCTGTCTTCGGCTACCTGTTCCGAGGGCAGGTGGCAATGAAAATCCACAATAGGGACTGTTTTGGCATATTTATAATACAGTTCACGGGCGTATTCACTCTCAAGCATGAAATCGCCGGTAATAAAGATATTTTGTACCATTCTATGATTCTCCAATTACTGTAAACATACCCAGCCAAAACGCATTACATCGGGTATAACATTGGTAATCACCTTAAAGGGATCACAGGCAAGCATGGTTACATGGCTTCAGACAAAGAACTACGGCCACAAAAAGGCAGAAGACCTGTCCACCTACTCCTGAAACAGCCAAGTATACCGGAATTTTCCCCTTATAGCAAGCACTTACGTATGTTCACTCTGTGCTAATGAAAGATACGTTGTTTCCTGTTCTTGCAATGATGTTGCCGTTGAGACCGTCTGCCATGATGCCTCTGTGGTTTCGAGAGACAGACACGCCGGTGTCCATATCGGTGGCGGGGGACATGGGGTCCAGCGTAAGGGTTCCGGCTGGGATGGTATAGGCGCCGGTGTCGGGCGCGTCTCTGAGAAAGCCATTGAAGTACTGGCCGCCCGGCACAAAGACCGCTACGTTGCCGCCTTCAATGGGATTCGTCCACGCAATGTTCAGGTCGGCGGCACGGGAAATCCAGGCACCCTCTTCGGGACTTGTTATGGCGAGTGTCTCGATGGTGTTTACTGTGGAATCATAGGAAGCGCCGTCAGCCCGAGAGAAGGTAAAAGTATAGGTTTCCGCTGGTTGCAATGTAGCGGTATAAACGTCAAAAAATGGGCCTCGGACACGCTGCATGGCAACGCCATTTACGGTGATGGTGTCGTTGGCAGTAAGCACCAGATAGGTGGGGTTGGCAGGCTGCGCCGATGGCGTCCAGAAGGATGCCGTGGCAGTAACCACTGTACCCGAGACATCAACGGCAAACTCAAAACGAATCTGGTCGGTGGTATAGTTGCCGGAATCCGCTGTGTAGCACCCAATCAGCCCTATAGCACAGATACAGAACGCCATTGTAATACTCACCTTTTTCATATCATCATTCTCCTTGGTTGTTTGTATAGTAATAATAAATGAATTTAATCAGTGAGATCAAAAATTTATATGGAAGCCATCCACGACCCAGATACTACACGCGCTACAAACATCCGTCCTCCTTCCATTTTTCCCCACCTTGCTTTTAAGCTATCAGGCACGGATTATTGAAATAGAAAATTCTGTAACAATGCCCAATAAATACGAAACGAATCACGTATTTTTCGGAAATGGGAGCTGACGTTGCCGGGTTCATAGAGGGTAGCGATGGGCGTGCTAACGATATTAAATCCCTCGCTTATGGCCAGCAGCAGCATGCGCATTTCCGTTTCATAGCGGCCTCCCGGCACTTTGTCCACAAACCGCTGCGCGAACCGGAGCGATAGCAGCCGGTATCCACATTGGGTATCGGGGAGATGCCTGCCGCATAAGATGCCCATGACCCAGGCGGTAACCTTATTGCCGAACCGACTCCGCCAGGGTACCTGTTCCCGGTCAAAGGTGCGCGCACCGATAACCAGGTCGGCGTTTTCCGACTGAAAGCATTGATACAGTCCCGGCAATTCTGCCGCATCGTGCTGACCATCGGCATCCATGAGCGCGACAACCCCCGCTCCTTCGGCTTCCAGTGCCGTGCGAATCCCGGCAATCAGCGCGTGCCCCTTGCCGCGATTGTTCTTGAAGGTAATCAACTGCACCGGCAGTCCTGCAATAGCCTCCATACAACCATCGGTGCTGCCATCATCCACGACAATCACCCGGTTCACCTGCGCCAGTGCATTTTCCACGGCGCCTTTCAAGCGATTACCGGCGTTAAAACACGGGATGATTACCACCGTGTTTTTTCGCAGCGTATTGTATTCTGTTTTATTTTCTTGAACTGCCATGATATTTTAAGCCCGGTTATTGTCCAGCAATTATGAACATTGTAGCGCAGGTTGTGCAGAAAATGGTATGCTTTAACAGATATGCGATACTTGGCGTCTCTGCGACTTTGCGTTTAAATTGTTGTGAAAATGGACAAGGATAACCATTTCATTGCCACGAACTGCCTTGGACATAAGCGACCCAAGCCTGCGTTTGACTCTGGAAATCATGCTGAAGGCTGAGGGACATGAGATTGTTGACGATGCGCCGGAGGTGACCATTGCCGACACGCCTGTTGGCGCGATAGACGCCCTGGCAACATCCCCGGCATTGTTGCTTACCACCGCGTCCGGCATTGCCGATGCAGTTAACGCTATGTACCAGGGTGTCTATGGTTACATTCTCCTGCCGCTGCAACCTGGCGAAGCAGGAATCATGGTCAGCCGCGCCACGGCCAATAATGACGAGGATATTTCCAAAACCCCCGATAAAGAAATGACCCCATTATCTCTTGCGACAATTGAAAAGCAGCATATTGAACTCGTTTTGCGCGCCTGTAAGGGTAATCAGGTGAAAGCGGCGCGTATTCTTGGTATTGGACGCAATACCCTCTGGCGCAAGATGAAATCCTGGAAGAAAACCGATGCGTAGTCCTTATAGGTCGCTCAGCCGCTCGCCTATGGAGTCTGTATTCTCAAGGGCCTGCTCGATTTCTGCAATACGGCTGGCGTCCTGACTTTCCTTTGCATGCTTCAATGCCTGCATGAGGGTATCACGCATCACTTCCAATTGCATTTGAAACATATTCTTCATTTCATCGCGGGTAGGCATGCGGCTCTTCAGGATGGCCCTCGGCCCCATGACAAGCCCTGCCTGATTAAATTCGTTTGCCGCCACAGGCGCATCCTCCCCCACCCCCTCAACCACCACCACATCTGTATGTTCCCGCAGAAAGTTCAGCAGCGCCTCCTCCGTCAACACTTCACGAACGGCTTCCTCTGCAATACACTGTTGATACAACAGGCTGACGGGAACCAGAGGCGCTTCGCTCTGAAGCAAAAACTCACGACAGATCGTTTCCACACGTTCAATACTCATTTTTTTTCTCCGTGGAAAAGGGATGATACTAATGACACGTTTCTCCTGTAATACAAAATGCAGCTGATTATTCTTCGAGCAGATTTACTTCCTGAATGATCCATGCGTTCCTGTTTATGCGCAATGTCTTGATTTCATGGGGACTGAAGCAGACTTCAAAGGACTTGTCGAAGTAGGGAAAATGCAGGCGCGTTTCCGCTGCCTGGCCCGCAGTTTCATACCCGCGTATAATAATGTCTTCCCCGTCTTCACTGCACTTGATGACGCTTATTAATACATTATCAGATTCCGTACCCACAAGTCCCGCCTGCATTTTGTCATTACCCGGATGGGCCGATTCCACATGAACCACCGGCGGCGCATTCAGTTCCCAGGCACGTTTCACCACCCGCGCCTCGCGCCAGTTGCAGGCGTGCGGTATCAATGAAAACTTCATGCGATGCCATCCCTGATCCATGATTGGCCAGCAGGCATCAGCATCAAAACGACCATTATCATGATGGGCGTATGCCGGACTACGCAGCAGCGTCACGCGCATAGTGTTGTCCCGCACATTAAACCCGTATTTGCAATCATTGACAATCGTAAATCCATAGTCCCGTCCGTCTATGATTCCCGTCAAATCAACCCACTGTTGCCCCGGTTCTTCACCACCATCTGTTGCGCGTTCCTGATAACCATAGGGCGCCTCATACGTGGCAATCCCATTATTGATGTTTGTCTCAAAGCCCAGTTTCAAGGTTTGGTACTGCTGCTGCCAGTTCACGCGCATGGCACAGTCTATATGGTCGAAATCCCGGTACAACGTATATTCGGTGATGGCTTGGGACTTGTCATATTCAGACACCACACGCAACGTAACACAGACTTCTCCCGCTTCCACTATTCGAATATCCGACGCCCTGAACCGTCCCGCTTCTACGCGATATCCTTCTACTCCATGACTCCAGGTATCACTGGAATCCACCATTGCGACAAGAATATTTCCAGATTGAAGTACGTCAAGTTTAAGGGCGACATCATATAAACGTGTTATCTGTCCCGTGTGTGAATCAAACTCAATACGCCACCACATATTCTCAATACTCGTAGCGCTATGACTTAAAGGCAACGTGAACTTGTAGTTTTTGTTTCCCGAACGGGCATGAAAAACACGATATCCCAAAGCAGGCAGTTGCGCCAGAAAAATGCGTCGCCTATGATCTATTCTTTCCCCCCGGATTTCCTGACTGGGAATCAATTCTTCGTGTTCATTAACAATATGATTATCACGACCGATACACCGCTCTGTTATGGGTGGCGCTATCAGGGCAGCATTCACCGGCCACGGCAGTGGGTTAAAGGCTACAATCGAATTCCCTTCTGCAGAAGTATCAATGTGGCGCGCAATGGTCTGTATGGCCTGATTGGCTATGACATCTGCCCGGTGCCGTGCAGCACCCAACTGATCTCGTGAATCCTCATACGAGGATTCCAAACTGGTTCCTGCCAAAATATCGTGGAACTGATTATAAAGCACATCCTCCCAACATTTTTCAAAAACATCATGGGGATAAGGATGAAAACCCATCAGCCAGGCAATGGTGGCAAACCGCTCGGCATTCATCAGGGCATGTTCCACCTGCCTGTTCAGACGTTTTATTTCACTGTGCGCACTGTAACAGCCCCTGGCATGATGCTGTAATTCATCTTTAATGACCGGTATGGAAGACGGCTTTATATCCTGCTGTAAAGATACAAAAAAATGCTCCATGGTGGAAAACATAACCTCTTCGGCGGCACCCGCTTCCTGTTGCAACGCTTTTAGCGTCCTGATAGATTCCCGAGTAGGACCACCGCCATGATTGCCAACACCATAGAAACATAAAATCCGTTGCTGCCCTTTTATTTTATAGGGATATTGTCTGAGACGATCTATCTTAGCGTGAATGCCTTTATTACCTGTGACATAATCGAATGGAATAATTGCAGCAAGCAATCGCGAACCATCCTGCGATTCCCACCAGAATACAGTGCCGTCAGGATAATCCATTTCCACATCAGGTTGCGGACGCATATACACATAATACTCAATGCCAGATTTTTTCAATAGTTGCGGCAGCGTACCTGCATGGCCGAAAGAATCAGGATTAAAACCTACCAGTGCGCGCTTTCCAAATTCACGTTCAAAAAAACGCTGGGAATACAACGCATGACGCACAAATGCTTCGCCACAGGGAATATTGCAGTCTGGTTCCACCCACAACCCGCCCGCTATTTCCCAACGACCTTCTTTCACACGATCGCGTATTTTCTCAAATAGTGCAGGATCACCCTCTTTTATCCATTTGTAAAAACAGGCACTGCTCGCTGAAAAAACAAATTCCTCCGTTTCTTCCATTCGTTGTAATGCACTATTGAAAGTGGCACGTACCTCTTCGTATCCTTCCGTCCACCGCCAAAGCCATGTTGGATCAATATGACCGTGTCCAATGGCATGTATTTTTATCTTCTGCTTTTTCGTTGTCATAATCACTTATTTCCTGTTTACGTAAATAGCCACGTACACCCCTACTATACACAGTGTTCTGCCATAACTACAATCGAATTTATTCAAAGGACAGGTTATATGGCTTATTTTAAATATACTATTTCAATTTACATATATTATAATGGTTATATTTATTTTAATTAAGGTTGTGGATAAATGGTGGATAAATGGTGTTTTTTAAATTATTCAGACCAACGTGACATCCTTAATATTTAGCACAACTTCTTGTAATTTAACAAGATGTATTCTTTTATGCATACTCATTCTTATTTATACTTTTTGTATATCATACTCATTTTAATATATTTAGACTATTTTTATGACCCAAAAACTTGCTTTATTTTGTGGCGCTAGAATTGTTCCACGGTTATCGAAAAGAAACATGAAATTTCCGTATAAACCCAAGTAAACAAACCGGAAATGCTTGTGGATAACTTTATATTCTACCGTGAAACATTTTCAAAAAAATAGTGGGGAGAATAACCAGTCTTATTCGGGATAAATAACTGCGTTATCCACAAAATGGAGATAAATTTTCATTTCGTGTATGATATGTTACTTGAAGTTGTGTAAAGTGGCGGATAAACGGTACACTTTATCCAGATGTTTTATTGTCTCTGTAACGCTTTGAAATAAGGGCAAAATGGACTTATCCACTTTTCCACAGGCTCTACTATTACTTCGACTTGTTTTACATATAAAAAAAACAGTATAAAGAGATGTTAGTTATCCACTTTAAGCATAGGGAGGACACCCGATGAAGATTGTTATTCCGAAACAGGAACTTCAAAGCGCCGTCAACACGGTAAAGAGCATTGTGTCGCAAAAATCTGCATTGCCCATTTTATCGCACATATTGATGGAAGCAGACAAAGACACCTTAAAACTGACTGCCACAGATTTAAAAGTATCTATCGTGTGCGTTGTGGACTGTACTGTGGAGGTAAGCGGTGCCTTAACGGTTTCGTCGCAGCGGCTATCGATGATCCTTGGGGAACTTCCCGATGCCGATGTTACATTGGAATTACACGACAACAGCATTGTGGAACTTAGCTGTGGTCTGGTGGAAACAAAACTGTTCAGCATTTCACCTGATGAATATCCCCCGGTTCGCGATTTTGACGATATAGAGCCTATTATTTTCAATCAGAGTGTTCTCAAGAAACTTTTTCAGAGAACGTCTTTTGCAATTTGCACAGACCAGTCCCGATACAATCTTACAGGTTTGTTGCTTGAGACTCGATCTGACGGGTTGCGCGTAGTTGCCACGGACGGTCGGCGAATGAGTCTTGCTGTTAGCAACGATGAAGTACCCACGGAACGTGAAATAAAGGTCATTATTCCTTCAAAAATGATTCATGAACTTGAATCTTTGCTTGAAGATGACTCAGAAAAGAATGTCCGTGTTTATCTCGATGAAAATCAGGCTTCTTTTGTATTTGAGCGGGTCAGGATTGTTACCGCTCTTATTGAAGGTAACTTTCCGAACTACGAAGCCGTTATCCCGAAGAAACACGACAAAGAGATCATTGTTGATCTTGATAGTTTCACAAAGAGTATGCGCCGTGCCTATGCCATGACCAACGATAAATTCAGGAATGTGAAACTGACCTTTTCCGACGGAAATCTTCGAATTACAGTTAAAACCCCAGAGGTGGGTGAGTATGAAGAAGATCTTGCCATTGCCTACGAAAACGACACATTCGATATATCTTTTAATCCACTTTTTGTGCTGGATGTGTTACGTTACATGGATAGCGAAAATGTGTGTATGCAGTTAAAAGATGGTTCCAGCCCCGGTATTTTCAAGCCTTACACAGAAGCGCCGCTTGATTCCTACATCAACGTGGTCATGCCTATCCGTTCTTAATTCTGTAAGGTGTTACTGATAAGATTCTGTAAACACGGGATAATTTCCGATTATCCCGTGTTTTTTTTCTGGTTTTTGTTAATCTTGGCTTACATTCTAACTCTTTCTCTGGGAACATTTTTTAATTTATTTGATGTTAAGGCGGGATTTGTGTACTATAGTGTTTGCTTAACGACCGTTAAGTATATTTTTTAGGTCAGGCCCGAATTGCGAGTCAATCAACAAGGAGAACCAATGCGATGAGGGAAATTAAACGTGTCGCAGTATTGGGTTCGGGTGTCATGGGTGCGGCGATTGCCGCGCACTTGGCCAACTGTGGTATTCCAAGCGTCATGCTGGATATCGTGCCCCCGAACCTGACGGAAGAAGACAAAGGCAACAAGAAGAAGCGTAACGGCATTGTGGCAGCGGCGAAGGCGGCGTTGCTCAAAGCCAAACCAGCCCCCCTGTATGTCAAATCGTACATGGACATGATCGAGATCGGCAATTTTGAAGATGATATGGAAAAAATCTCCGATTGCGATTTGATCATTGAAGTGGTCATCGAACGTCTTGACATCAAGAAAAAAGTGTTTGCAAATGTGGCAAAACACCGGAAACCCGGTAGTATTGTTAGTTCAAACACGAGTGGCATCCTGATTTCAGCGATGGCGGAAGATATGGACGATGAGATGTCAGAAAATTTCCTCGGCACTCATTTCTTCAATCCCCCGCGTTACCTGAAATTACTCGAATTGATCCCCGGCCCAAAAACCAAACCTGAGGTCATGGAGACTGTTGCCAAGTTTGGTGAAAATGTGCTGGGCAAAGGCATTGTATATGCCAAAGATACGCCCAATTTTGTGGCCAACCGTATTATCACCTTCGCCATGCAGTATTTGATGCATGAAATGTTGAAGGTAGGTTTGAGTGTGGAAGAAGTGGACGCACTCACTGGAACAGCCATTGGACATGCAAGTTCCGCAACTTTCCGTACAGCAGATCTGGTGGGCCTGGATACGCTGCAGAAGGTAGTGGGCAATGTACGCAACGGCTGTCCGAATGATGAATGCCTCGACCTGATGCAGGGACCTGAATGGTTTGATAAAATGGTCGAAAAAGGGTATCTGGGCAACAAGTCCGGTTCTGGTTTCTTTAAGGCCACTAAGGAAAAGGATGCCAAAGGCAAGCGGATTATTTTGGGCATTGACCCGGCCACCGTAGAGTACCGGGAACCTGTCAAGCCGCGTTTTGCCTGCACTGGCGCTGTCCGAAACGCTGGCAGTCTTGAAGAAAAAATTAAGATTATGCACGGGAGTGATGACGAAGGATCAAAGTTCCTGTTTAAGTTTTTTGCCAACATCGCCAAGTACGCTGGCAACCGTATCCCTGAAATTGCAGACGACATTGTGAACATAGACAATGCGTGCAAGTGGGGTTTTGCATGGGAAGTCGGCATTTTTGAGACATGGGATATTCTTGGCTTTGAGGATGTTTGTGCGCGCATGGAAGCAGAAGGCATTGAGTTGCCGCCCATCGCTCAGGCCATGAAGGCAGCAGGCGCCTCTTCTTTCTACAAACAGGAAGATGGCGTTGATATGTTCTTCGATGTGGCCAGCAAATCTTACAAGCCGGTTCCCAGTAATCCACGGGAGCTGAAACTGGTAAACGTCAAGACCAAGAGCACCAACATCGTAGAAAAAATGGATGACGCAAGTCTTATAGACGTTGGTGATGGCATCATTTGTGCAGAGTTCCATTGCAAGATGAACGCGATTGGTCCTGA
>CAZBNU010000114.1:0-12061 GCA_964493075.1 uncultured Nitrospirales bacterium
GGTGGGTGAAGCACAGCGGAACCCACCATAACCGCTATAGCGTTTATTTGAGAAGATTTGAACACAGCAATAGCGTGAAGCATAATAGTAATCTCCTTATTGAATGTTTTGAATATCGGGAAAAGAAAGAGGATGGCCTTTCCCATTAACAAGCCATTCTCCACAAAAAGGACTGTATGAGTATGAACAGTCAAGCAAAAAATTTGCTGCAGGTATTCATCATTGTATCTGCGGTGCTTCTTATCGGGGTGCTTGTAATCATCATCCTTTCATGGCTTGGCTTTTCGAGCATCGAGGAAGAAGCGAAGGAACTCCATCAACAAGCAATTGATTTCAAAATAGCTGGAAAAAATGAGGACGCTTTGCGTATATACGATGAAGTAATTACACGATATGGAGATACACAGAGTTCGTCAGTACAATCTACGGTTGGACATGCGTTACTCAATAAAGGCAGTCTCCTTGAAATACTTGATAAGAATGAAGAATCAATAGAGGCATACAATTTAGTGGTAACGCGACTCGGCGATACCGAAGAATTGTCTTTGAAATATTTGGTGATAAGAGCGTTGCTTGAAAAGGGTGACCTTTGGGGAAGGTTAGGAAAATATGAAGAGGCCATCGCAGCCTATGAATTGGGAATATCGCGGTACGATGAAGAATGGAAACTGAAGTATTCCAATCTGGCTCACGCACTTATTGAGAAAGCGGCCTTGTTCGACAAATGGGGGAAGCAGGAAGAATCCATAAAAACCTATGATGAAGTAGTAACGCGATTCGGAAGCGATGAATATCCGATGGAATGGGATAATGTTGCCATGGCGCTGAACCAGAAAGGCGCCGTATTTGAAAGATTGGAAAAATACAGCGAAGCCATTTCCGCGTATGATGACGTGTTGACGCGATTCTGGGATGCCGAGAAAATGGCGGTCAAGGAGAAAATCACAGACGTACTCATCGTCAAGGAGAATGATCCGGTAGAAGTAAAAGCACCTGGCACAGGAAAGAAAATGGCAAGCAAAGTGATGACGTATGTGTCTGGTGATGATCCGACGACGACAATGTATTATGTGCCTGGGAGTTTTGCGAGCAGCATTGTAGATGCCATTTCAAGACCATTTTCAGGGCTTGCAAGAGTGTTTGAATCCCGAAAAGAAATGACTTATGATGATTTCGTGAAGTACTATGGTGAAGATACCTACATAGAGATTAGAGGGCAGGTTGTGGATGCGCTCAGCAACAAGGGGCTTTGCTTGATTCAACTCGGGAAGCAGGAGCAGGATGCGGATAAGAAGCAGGCGCGATATTCAGAAGGAATCGCACTTGTTCAGCAGGCCATTGATGATACTTTGGACTCGCTTCAAAGGGATGGGATAAGCCTG
Source organism: uncultured Nitrospirales bacterium (assembly GCA_964493075.1). Lineage (GTDB taxonomy): Bacteria > Hydrogenedentota > Hydrogenedentia > Hydrogenedentales > CAITNO01 > SLFT01. The sequence goes on from CAZBNU010000114.1 coordinate 1,383, forward strand.
CATTGGCTGATTAAAAAGGAAGACAACTCGTCAAAGCGACAGTCAATCCAGCATACTCTTTTGAAGCAAAACTCTGTTCTGGGAAGACAGCAGTATAATCTCGCACGTGCCCGGGTACTGTCGGAATCGTTGGATGCAGGGGTTGATCAATTGGCGGAATGCCTCGGTCAGAAGCAAGTCACCTGGACGGAGGTTGAAGAAGACCCGGCTTGGGATGCGGTGCGAGAGTACCCAAGATATCAGGAATTACAAAAGGAGTATGGGGGAGACAAATAGGTCGTAGGGTGGGTTCCGCATCCGCTTCACCCACCCTACAGATAATCTATAAAATGATTATTCCGGTGTTAACATGCCTGCGATACAGGCGGTTGTGAAAGCGGCGAGCGTGCCGGCTACGAGTGCGCGCAGGCTCATTTTGGCGATGTCGCTGCGGCGTTCGGGGGCGATGGCTGCCATGCCGCCGATGAGAATGCCGAGGCTGCCGGGGTTCGCAAAGCCGCACAGCGCATAGGTGGCAATGGTGATGGTGCGTTTGCTTAGAACACCTTCTGCAATAAGCCCCTGCATCTGCTGGTAGGCGATGAATTCGTTGATGACAGTCTTGGTGGCGAGGAGTTCTGCAAAGGGGGCGACATCCTTCATAGGTACGCCCATAATGAATGCGAAGGGACGGAAGAGGTAACTTATGAGAACGGTCGCCGATGATCCTGTCACGGCAATGGTTCCTTGGTCCAGCAGGTAGATGATGCCCACAAACACAATGAGTACCGCGCCCACATTCAGCGCCATGTTCAGACCCACTCCGGCACCCCGGGAGGCGGCGTCAAAAACATTCTCGCTCTCCACGGTCATCTCAAAGCGTCCGCCCGATGCTGTCTCGGGTTTGCCCGTCTCGGGTATCATCAGTTTGGCGATAGCGATGGCAGCAGGGGCGCTCATGACCGATGCTGCCAGCAGATGTCCAGGTTCCGCGCCAAACCCGGCATACGCCACCATGACACTTGCGGCGATGGTGGCCAGGAATGCTGTCATGATGGTGAACAGTTCGGAGCGCGTCATGGTTTTCAGATAGCTGCTGACGGTGGAAACCGATTCAATCCCGATAAACACCAGCAATGCCGTCACGAAGGTTTCCGCGCCGGAGGTTTTCAAGGTGCGCCGCATCAGCCACGCCATACCGCGCACTGCGGTCTGTATGACGCCCAGGTGCTGCAAGACCGCGGCAATACCCGATACGAATATGATGACAGGGAGGACGTTGAATGCAATGACGGCACTGATGGGGAACATTTCTTCTCTGACAAGGGCACCGTCCGCACTAGGTATCATCACGTTTTCGATGAGAAAGAAGCGGCTTAAGTTGCCGAATACAAAACTTGCGCCTTCGGAACTTGCGGAAGTCAACAGGTCAAAGGCCTGACGCACACCGCTGAAAAACGCATGGCCCACCCAGGAGCGCAGGACAATAATACCGAGGATAAGTTGCAGGGCGACGCCCCAGATCAGAATGCGCCAAGGAACCATGCGCCTGTTTTCCGAAAGCAGCCAAGCGATAAGAAACATGACGATAAGACCTACACAGCTCATCAGCCGCAACATGACCGAATTGTCCATAATTTTACGTCCTTTTTTGGTAATAAATATCGAAGTCTAATCTTCCGGTCGCTCACCTGCGGGCGCCATTTTTACGAGGCGCGGCTGAAATCGGGCAATTACAGCAACCAGGTCCTGCTGCGCCGCCATAACAGAGTCAATATCCTTGTAAACCATTGGCAATTCATCTATGCCTGCGGAAAGCACCTTGACCTTGTTGCGGGCAAGCAGGGCATTAGCATCGCTCCAATGATATGCCTTCTTTGCAGCAGAACGGCTCATGACACGTCCCGCGCCGTGAGAGGCACTTTCGAGGCTTTCCGGGTTGCCCTTGCCGCGCACAATGTAGGCGGGCGTTGCCATGGAACCGGGGATGATGCCCATCTGACCGGCTGAGGCAGGGGTAGCGCCTTTACGATGGACAATGACGTTGCGTCCGAGATGGCGTTCCTTCCAGGCGAAGTTGTGGTGGTTTTCAATGTCCAACAGCACCGCTGCGCCAAGATGCAATGCAATATGCCGGTGGATCAGTTCATGGTTCGCTGCGGCATACTGCCCCATCAGTTCCATTGCCGCCCAATACTCCTTGCCTGCATGACTGTTCATTGGCAACCAGGCAAGACGGCCCAATTCTTTGGGCAGCCCCCTGCATTCCTGTTGCGCCACCTTGCTGTAGTAGTCGCACACCTGCGCCCCCACATTGCGGCTGCCACTGTGGCTTAACAGCGCAAGGTACTCGCCCGGGCCGGGACCTAGTGCAGGGTCATCAATAACAAGCACGCCGAACTCCACAAAATGGTTGCCGCTACCACTGGTACCCAGTTGTTCCCATGCCCTGTTTTTCAGGTCGCGGGTTACGGGAGACACGCCCCAATCGCGATCCATTACAGGATGGTTGCGTTTCTGCCGAAAAGACGCGCCCATGCCGAAGCGGGTCTCTGTCTCAATGGCGCGGCGCAGGTTCTCTGTGCGTTCATCGTCCAGCGTCTCCGGCGGCAGGTCGAGTACTGTCAGTTTCATGCGGCATGCGATGTCCACACCGACGGCGTAGGGGATGACGGCATCGTCCGTTGCGAGTACGCCGCCAATAGGCAGACCGTACCCGACATGGGCGTCCGGCATGAGCGCACCGCGCAAAGAGACAGGCAGCGCACAAGCATTTTCCATCTGCTCAATAGACTTGGGGTCAAGATTCACACCCCATTGTTTGAAGGTTGCCCCGCCGCCTTCTGTATGCTTGGCTGTTGCCACAATAGGTGGTTGATGGCGCACCAGCGCTTCCGCCAGCGGCGCAAACAAGGGATCATTCCGATGGAGTTCTGGCTTTTTGATAACAGCATGTAGTCGCTTCAATATCTGCTTCTGGGAAAGTCCCATGCGTTCTGCATGGCCGATGCAGGCATGGGCCGTATCCTGTGCGGCTTTTGAATTGAGATTGAACTGTATAAGCCGTTTATCTTTCACGGGTGTAGCCTATCATACAGCGCCAGCAGTTCCCGGTGCGCCTGAAAGGGTATTTCGGGGCGTTCGTCTCGCTTGATAAAACGCAAATCGCTGGCGTCTGAATCGGGACATAATATCCCTGTCCAGGTTTCGATGCAATACCCAATGACCAGCACAGCGCCTTTATCGGCGCTTTGGCTGACACTGACGCCCAACAGCGCTGCGCTTTCACCCACCAGCCCCGTTTCCTCCGCCAGTTCGCGCAGGGCACATTGCTCGCCGGTCTCGTTCAGTTCCATGAAGCCACCAGGCAGCGCCCACCGCCCTATGCAGGGTTCCACAGCACGTTTAGCGAAGAGCAGCCTGTCTTCATCATCGCAAACAAAAACACAACATGCTGGTACGGGATTGCGATAATAGTGCCGGTTGCAATCGGAACAATAGGGACGCTCCCTTTCTCCATCGTGTGCAGGTTTCAACAGTTTGCCGCAGGTGCCGCAATAGTTCCATTCAAACGGTGTTGGGGGCATACTATTCATTGGTTTATTGCTATGCCAGTTGTTATCTGCATCACTGGCAATATCCTGTTGGCTACAACTAATGCACTTCAAAATAAAAACAACCCATGAAGTCTACCTGCTTTTCAGGGTTAAATTCCATGTTAATAGCGCGCTGCTTTTCTGAGAGATATAAGGAGTGAACATTTCTTCAAGCCGGTTTTTACTTCCAGGTTGCGACGCACACTATCATTGGAATACCATGTGGGGAACATTTACTTAAACGGATTTTAGCAGCATGAATTACAGATTTTCTTCATATGGTCAGGCGTCTATGATGCCATCACCCGTAAATGAAATGATGGCGGCCTTCGCCAATGATTTTCGGGACGGCACTGACATCAACCTCGGCGTTGGTTATGTAAACGAAAAAACCATTCCCGATACACTGCTGGTTGAAGCGATGCAGGCGGTGGCCGCACACCCCGAACAATACCGGCAACCTTTTAATTATGGTGGTCCCCACGGATCGCCCAATCTCATAGATGCCCTGCGCCGTTTTTACAGTCAACATCATATCGGGGGTTTTGATGCATGTGCTCTTCAGGATGTGGACATCGTCATCGGCCCCAGCGGTGCTACCAGTATTTTGGATGCACTGGCAGACCTTTTTGAACCCGGAATCGTTGTCACGGCAGATCCCATGTATTACATTTACTGCAATCAATTGGAACGCAAGGGATTCCGCATTGTTACGATTCCCGAAGATAAGGACGGCTTGCCCCCGGAAGCAGTTGAAGCGCAGTTGAAAGCCTTGGGCGATGGGATAAGGGACCTGTCCTTCTTCTACGTGGTCACGGTGAATAATCCCAGCGGCACCATACTCTCCAATCAGCGCAAACAGGCACTTAGTGCACTAGTGGCACGCTATTCAAAAAAATGCGGTCATTATGTGCCTATATTTTTTGACCAAGCCTACGAATGGTTGCTACATGATACGTCCGTGGAACGTCCTCAATCAGCCATGATATGGAACGAACATGGACTGGCTTACGAAATAGGAACGTTGTCCAAGGTGCTTGCTCCGGCGTTGCGTATCGGGTTTATTATAGGCAAGGACGGACCGCTGCTGAACGCCATCGCCCAAAAGACCAGCGACGTCGGATTCAGCGCGCCCCTGATCAATCAGGAGATGGCCGCCTACATGCTTGACACTCATATTACTGAACAGTTGCGGCGCGTAAACGACGGGTACAGCGCAAAGGCACGCGCTGTGAAAGAAGCCATTGATGTGATACTGGGGCCTTGGCTTGAAGATTGCCGGGGCGGGCAGGGGGGATTCTACTATTACCTGACACTGCGCGATGTCCACACCGATACGGCATCGCCCTTCTTCGCGTTTCTTTCACGCAAGACCGGAAATACGGTCGTTGACGGCGTGCCGGATCAACTTCGGCCACGCGTCATCTACCTACCAGGTGAGTTTTGTGTTCACCCCCGCGGCGCTTCAGCACAGGTGGGGATGAGACAGTTACGGCTGTCCTACGGCTTTGAGGAAATTCCTGCCATCATTCGGGCCCTGGAATACATGCGGGAAGCCATTCTCTATTCTCTGGATCAATGACTTTGCTGGGTTCAGTAAACAGGCCCGAATATCCAGCGGCAGGTCCATTCATGGCTTGCACCCCAGGGCGCCAGCCAGCATTCCCAGGCTGAGAACAGGGAAATTGCAAAGAGCAGCAGAAACAGGGCCCATCGCCATGACCGGGTCACCACACCGATTGCTGGCATGGCAAGCAGCACCAAAACGGGAACGGCACCTATGTGCCAGCGGAAGCCATAGGCCGCACCGCCGTAGTTGTTGGTCTTCATGACGTAGTATGTGGTCATAATGGCAAACGCAACACCGGCAGCCAAAACAGCACTTCGCATAGGACACTTGCGGTTGCGAAGCGCCATGACAAATCCTGCCAGCCCCAGGATCAGGGAGGGGAACAACAAGAAGGTGCCAAATCTACCGAAGGTCATGTGAAAGAGATAAATGAAGCGCCCTTCATTCATGCCGTCCACGCCAATAGGATTGCGCCAGTAGGAATTCCTGAAATTATACATTTCCTCCTGTGTCTGCACAGGCAGTGGTGTTCCAGTAATGGCCGCCATAATGCCAAAGTGTAACAGCAACAACGGTAAGCCGCCGAGCGGTGCCCAGACAAGGCTCTGTCTCGGAAAACGATATAGTAGCAACAACCCCATAAATGCCGGGAAAATTGTGGTGGGCATGTCCAGAGTAAACACAAGGGCGCTGAAAAAGCCAAAGGCTATGAAGCGGCTTCGTGTGGGATTCAGTTTTTCTGCGTAGACGCCCATCCCGAAATACAGAGCGATAATCAGTGCGGCCACTGCGGGCGTGTGATTGTTTAACTGACAGGCGTAACCTGACAGGGGAGAGGCCAGCGCCAGCACCAGCAGCAGGAGGGCAGCATCTCGAAAATTGGTCATGAACATACGCAGAATCAATGCAAAAAATACAAGTCCGACAATGAAGGGGATTTTCACGAGGGTGATAATCATGACCTGAAGGATAGGTCGAAGATGCTTTTCATTTTCGAGATTCCAGCCAAACATTCGGCGCAGCACCACGTACTCACCTGTCATGATAAAGGGAAGAACAGGAGGTTTGCTGGACATCATACGCCCTTCCCGGGTCTGTACCTTATCCACGGTGTGTGCTGCGAACGGATTAGGTGAGATGTCTACAGGCCGGTCAATATACCACGTGCCATCATGGGCTAGTGCGTAGACAGTCGCAAGGCGGCTTGTTACCGTATCTCCAACGAAAATGCCTTTACCGCCCACAAGCACAGGAATAACCCCGATCACAAGGGCCGCCCACAACAGACATTCCCTGCTGGAACCACAGCAGCACTTTTTCAGCATATTACTCTCATCATATTTTTTTTGCGTTTATAGGCTAAAACAAGCCCCAAGCGTTGAACTGTCTCAACACTTATTGCATTGCATGCTCGGCATAACAACAACTACTCTTTTTCACCCCGTATACGCATCCATATACGCCCAAAGAATCCCGGGCGATCTTCTGAAGGAACTACGCGTTCCGTTTCCTCACGACGCGGAAACCACTCGCCATTGATCTGTTCTTCTGTTTTCTCTGCATCGAAAATCTTTCCTGTGCGCGACCAGCGCCCACTGCGCAGTTCAAATACCAGCGTTTCCACACCAGTGTCCCGCATGAAATTCAAATCCCTCTGGGCACGGTCTCTTTTCCTGTGCATCTGCGTGGAATAGCGAATTTTATTAATCTTCACCTCCGCCAGCAATGGACGGATACGAGAATCCGCCTCTCGAAAATCAATGCTAAAACCATCCACACCATCAGGAAACACGGAATACTCCCTGAAATAATAGGGACGACGCCTGACAACGGGGACATTTTGTTTTTCCGCGTTTGCCTGTTCTGCCCCAATGTATTCCCGCACAATCTCATGCAAACGTTCTTCTGCCGCTTTCTGGTCTGGATTAAAACTAGAATCAATAAAAGTGTCTCCCCGGCCTCCGCCACCGAAGGTACTGCACCCAGAGAAAACAACTAACACTGCAAGTGGCACACAAAGAATCAACCGCCATACAGATTTGTATTTTTCAGTCATTTACAATTTCCTTTTCCCAAATAAACAATGTTTGCCCTGATTCCACTACCCATTATAGTTTGCCATATTGGCACAGCAGAAGTTACGAAGCAGCTTACTCCGCCTTTACAACCGCGTATTCCTCTGCAATCAAAAAACGACCAGCGCCCCTTTCACTTCTGTCTTCAAGAACAACAGTGCGACTCGTAATACTATGCACCAGAAAACGGTCCATCAGCAAATCACCTTTGGTAACAGTCTCCGTGCGTTCAGTCAATAAAGGATTATTTAAGTTAAACGTTGCGGTTAATTCTTCACCATCGGTATTTATCTCGGTCAGAATAAACTTAAAGCAAGCTACTTCATGATTAAGCAGTTCCCGCAACTGAAGAACGCGGTGGTTATTATCCTTATTACTCAATTCAGAAATATCGTTCGATGCAGAATTCAACATGTCCTTGTTGAAAGGCTTGGCGAAAGCGCGCGCTTCTATATCGGCCAACGCGAGGGTACGTAAGCCATCCAGGCGTTTTTCCTGTTCCGGGGTAAGACTGCCTTTATTTCTGGACAATGTATTCAAATAAAATGGGACTATTTCGACATCTTCTGGAATTTTTGTATCATCAATTCCAATAATCGGATCTAAAGTCGGATCGTTAGATGTATAGGAGTCAAACTGATTAAATATATAGCCGCGCATCAAAAAAACCATGATAATCACTACTAAAACAACACCTGCAGCAATGATCCTGAAGTCAAAATAGTTTATTGATGATGCTCCTTTAGCGGCAGGAATCCCCTTCTTTTTTGTCTGCACCGGATCGTTGGTCTTTGGTTTATCAAAGGTAAAATTGTCCAAGGCTACACTTGGCAGAATATCATCGTTAACCCCAGAATCGGAGGAAGATATTTTACGTATGTAGGCGGCATCAGGTTGTGATCCCTTTCCACCCTCGTGGCTCTCCTTCATAAAAGCCTGCATAGCGTCACTAAAAACATTCAACGCAGGTGTTTCAATGGATACGGCATCGCTTCCGGAATCTTTACTGGAAATGCCACCCGATGACGAACTGAAATGCAGTCCCTCGATAATCGGTCGCAATGACTCGCGCAGTTCAGAAGCGTTATTGTACCGCTTGTCCCGCTCAGGGGCAAGACACTTCATAACGACCGCGTCGAGTTCCAGCGGTGTCTCATCATTCAACTGGGAGATAGGCTGCGGTATGTTACCCGGGAGTCCACCAGTCAACAACTCGTACATGACTACACCGACGCTGTATATGTCTGCCCGCGAGTCAATATCCGGCAGGTTGCACATTTGCTCGGGCGCCATGTAGTAGGGTGTGCCCACCACAGATGTACTCTCAGACTGATGGCGTTTGTCATGCAGTTTGGATATGCCAAAATCCATCAGTTTGATGTTGTTACCCCGTGTAATCATGATGTTATCAGGCTTGATATCGCGATGAATGGTGAAATGATGGGCATATTTCAAAGCGATGCACAGTTGGCTGATAATATGAAGGGATTGACGCAGGGGGAGACGCTCCCCCTTCTTCAGATGGTCTAGTTTTTCCCTCAAAGATTCGCCATCAACATACTCCATTGAAATGAACATGCGTTCGCCCATGGTGCCGAAATCATGGACACGCACAATATTGGGATGGGCAATCTTGCGAGTAATGCGCACCTCGTTGATAAAGCGGTCCACCACTTCCTGTTCCGCAGCAAAGTACGGCAACAAGACCTTGAAGGCGAGGTCTTCATCCAAAACACAATCATGAACCTTGTATATGGAGCCCATGCCGCCCCGTCCGATAAGCTTGATGATTGAATAGCGATCGTTAATAATTTCGCCCGGCTTAAAGTCATCAGGGTTTACCTGCTCTGTTGCGTCCGACAGCGAATCAGTCAACGCTGCGCCACACTCCGAGCAGACAGTAGCATCTTCGGGGTTAATAGCAAGGCATTGTGGGCATGTATGTTCGGCCATCTAGTTTCCTCAGCATCATCTGGCAATATATGCAAATCGCGTTTCCATTTCTGAAAACAGCGTTGGAAACGACCTGCACGTTACGAAAAACTAAAACGAGCCTCATCGTATCACAACAACAATTATCATACCTAGTATAGTATACGAATTTCACCGTTAAAAACAATTGCGCAACGCGAAAATCATTATCTCAAAAAAACGTGTAGTTTTGATGTTATGGATTTCCGGGATGCGCGTGGGGCTGTGTGGGAACCTTATAGGCGCCGCAGGTTACTTGTCTGCTTCAACCGGTTCCATATACCTGGATATCAGCCGGCGACCCGAACAGCGTTCGCTTCTGTCCTCAAGTTTCACTGCACGCGGCGTAATTTCCTTGACAAGGAAGCGATCCAAAAGCATGTCGCCCACGGATACGACCTGCTCCTTTTCTGATACGTACGTATTGTTCAACCGAAAGGCAGCTGATTCATTATCCCCATTAACTTCGGTCAGGATAAACTTCAGTGACGCCACTTCACGGTTGACCTCTTCAACTAGCGCGAGAATCGCCGGGTCTGAATCAAAGCTGCCTGCACGATTAATGTTCTTCGAGGCATTGTTGAGTTTATACATATCGAAAGGCTTTGAAAAAGCATCTTTCTCTACCTGTTCGATAAACCGGCGACGCATTTTCGCCGCAATATCCACATTCTCTTGGGTGTTGTTGTGCTTCAACGCAGTAACTGCTTCTTCCAGCACCTCCACCAGTGGCATAGCAGACGAATAGTATTCTTCTGCACGATTGGGATAAACAAAATCATCACCCGAGGACTGAGAAGAAACCATGTTTCGCCACGCAAAGGTGGCGCCAAAATAAATAAAAATCAGTCCCGCCACAATTGCAGCAGCCAGGATTGCTTTTTTACCCAGAGTGTCCGAAAAAGAGGCATTCTGAACTCTTACGGACTTCGATCTTGTAGATGAGGTGGCTATTGTCGCAAGGTCGAGCGCCTGGGCATCAAGTTCCGGGAGTCCGAGACCTGTGCCAGGTACAGCACTGTTACTTGCGGAAGCGGCGTCTTCCTTTGATCGCCGAAACATAGATTTGCGCGCGGCAGCCTGCCGCTCCCTTTCCTTGGCTTCCGACTGGGAACGCTCCTCTGACATAAACGCTTCGAGCGCTTCCGTAACATTACCGGACAGGGTGTAAGAGGACTTCTGTTCCCCCCCAAGGTCCTTGACCGTGAATGTTTCCTGCTCTTTTCGGGGACGTCCCACCTCGGCACCGCAAAAGCGACACCTGACAGCCAAAATACTGATGGGCATCCTACATACAGGGCACAATCGTGTGGGGTCGCCAGCGTGTGACTGATCTTCAGGAATATCACTCATAAAATACCATCCAACTATGCTAATGAATCCGCCTGTTCGTAAACACCAAGAAAGTGTATTCTATTATAAACACATATACAACCAAATGCAACTACAACGGTAAACTACCAGAAACGTAAGCGACGAAATATGCGG
>CAZBNU010000115.1:0-12045 GCA_964493075.1 uncultured Nitrospirales bacterium
GTCAGGAAAAAACCGGCGAATTCGCGGCGGCACACAGCGAAGATATTGCTCATAATGCCTCCTCCAGCGCAGCGGCACGGTCGGAAGCAACGGCCTCCATGAACGCCTGTTCCAGTGTCTTACCGCCTGCCGCGGTCAATTGCTCCATCGTATCCTGCGCCACAATATGGCCGCGGCTGATGATGATGACCCGGTCACAAACCATACTCACCTCCGGCAGGATATGAGTGCTCAACAGCACCGTATGATCGCCGCCCAGATTCTTGATCATCCGGCGAATGTCCACAATCTGGCCGGGGTCCAGACCCACCGTCGGTTCATCGAGGATCAACACCGGCGGACTGCCCACAAGCGCCTGGGCAATACCCACACGCTGCCGGTATCCCTTCGACAACTGCCGCAGGATGCGGCCGCCCATATCGGTGAGACCGCACTTTTCCATAACCCGCGCCACCTCCCCCTTCCGTTGTGCGCGGGACAAACCCTTCACCTGCGCCACATATCCGAGGAAGCCCCGCACCGTCATTTCATCATACAGTGGCACATGCTCCGGCAAATAACCCACGCGCCGCTTCACTTCCAGCGGATGATCATGCACCTCATATCCGTCAATCCGCGCCTCGCCCCGGCTCGCCGGAAAAAAGCCCGTCAGAATGCGCATGGCCGTGCTTTTCCCCGCACCGTTCGGCCCGAGAAACCCGACAATCTCGCCCGCATTCACGCGGAAAGACGCATCCTGCAGTGCGGCAATCGTGCCAAAATATTTTGTCAAGCCTTTGACTTCAATCATGCTGATTTTCCAGAAAGAATAGTTTCCCGAAGAAAGGTAGATAAGATAAATCTGCCTATTTGAAAATCGGAAGCATACGGAAAAACACCGTATCCACGTTCTCATGAACGTCATTCTACCACGAAGGGTAAACACGTTCCCAATTAAAAGAGGCACAACATGAAACAACTTCCTCCTGAATCCTGGTAAACCCATCTGTTACCAGGAATGAGGGCGTGCGCCCGATTTAAATACTGTCGATCTCGACCATCCTGGCCCAAACCCCGTCCATTGGTAAACATCACCGTTTACTTTTTCCCTACCCCCTTATCACCTTTTCACTCCTGCTATTCAAGGCTAAACCCTCAATACCATGCAAACACGGCCGCTTATTATATGGAGAAGTATAACTCAAAAAGGACAACTGTCATGCAACACACAAAAATGGGGATATGCAACTGTACAGGCGAATCATCATTCGCTCCAACTTCTACAGCCTCAATGCAACAATGCTTTACATCTTCCGCCTTCTTGCCGTGTTCGTTCGTGACTATCCAGTCTTCGACTTCCATCATATCGCGGACGACAAAACTTATAAAACAAGCAAAACCACAATATATTGAATCGGATATATTATATAACACCACATATTGTATTTGCGAGCGCGATAGGCCTCAAAAAAAGCGTCCAAAAGCGTCCAAAAACGTCATGAAACGTAAAAAAATGATGAAAAAAAGCGAAATAAAAGATCAAAAAATCGCGATTTCAGCTGATTCTCTAATCCCAATACGGATTAAGAAGTATGGCGCCAAAACTATAGCGTCCCGATTTTACGCGATAAACAGAGGCTTCTTCTTCCATACGCACGAACACCACACCGGCCGCATCGGCGGCGCTTTCAATGGGACCAAGGATGGAGTCGTAACTGTCTTTGGCCCAGGTAAGTGTACAAAAAAGAGGAGTATCAAGCGAAAATACCCACAAGAAAGGATTATTGCTGCGAAAGGGGGGCATTCCTGTCTCCCGCCGGGAATGGTAGTTCCAGGATTACGCTTGCCATGTGGGCGAATCCAAATTGCAGGGCTGCATTTCCCTGATTCACAGCGATTTCGAGACGGTTACCGCTTCCATACAGGGCCAGCGGCGTGCCGGGTGCGACATCTCCGTAGGTGGAATGCACCGGGAACGCATAGTCGCCAATATGAACCCTGCATCCCACGTCCGCACTTGGCTTTTCCCTGCGTATATTGGTAATGCAGTTGCCGAAGCGGTCAATGTGAATGATGGCCCCTGCGATCCGGTTGTCGTCGGTGTGTTCCGGTTCCGGTATTTTAATCCGCTGCAAGTCTGTCACCCCTTCACCCAGCGTTGCCGGATCATGGCCGCATGCAAGCCGCGCCGCCGCCGGCGCAAAAATATCTCTTCCGTGAAAGGTATTGCTGACGGCTTGGTTGCCCAGCGCTTTTGGGCTGATTTGGTAGGCCCAGTCCAAAGAATGCTCCGCCAGCCAGAGGGACAGCACGCCATTATCCGGCGCGACAAAAACGTGGCCGTCCGCGCCTACCGCCACAGGTCGTCGCGAAGTACCAACGCCGGGGTCCACCACCACAAGATGTATGGTATTAGCGGGATACCAAGGGACGGCGCCTTCAAGAAACAACGCAGCCTCAAGGATGTTCTGGGGCGCAATGTCGTGACTTAAATCATCAATAACGGCATCGGGGCACAGGCAACGCAATACCCCTTTCATGGCGGCTACGTAAGGGTCACGCATGCCGAAATCCGTTGTCAAGGTTATCAGTGCCATCTACAACTCTCTTTCACAAAAATCCGGGTCAGCGTTTCAGACGCAACAAAACAAGCAACGAAACACCGAAAAGCAACAGGTCACCAAGAAAATAGGGCAGGGATTTTGTCGCAGCCTTCTGACAGGTGCAGCCGCAGATGCCTGATTCGGTCGGAACCTGCCAGTCCACGCCATCGCGTGAGCGCCACACATCACTGAGGTCGCCTTCTTCGCCAGTGCCGCCAGCCAGCCATAACCGATTCTTATGTACTGCGGAAGCATGACGTGTTCGCGCAGGCCATAAGGCGAACTCTTCGGCTATTTCCCAGGTAATACCGTCTTCGGACATCCATACCTCATTTAACAATTTGTCCTTCTCGTTCACCCCGCCAAAGACAAATATTTTGTTTTTGAACACCTCGGCGCAATGTCCCCGAATGCCCGCCGGCAGATTGCCCACTTTCATCCAGCTAACGCCATCTGACGACCGCCACACATCATTGAACTTGCCATATTCCGCCGCACCGCCCAGCACAAACATGGCGTTATTAAGCGATACGGCGGCAAGTTCCCAGCGGGGTTGCCAGCCCGGATTGCTGGTGAGCAGTTCCCATGCAACGCCATCGTCGCTGACCCACACATCGCTGTTGTATTCACGGGCGCTGTCCTCGCCGCCCAGCATAAACAGGCGGTTGTTATGCACCACGGCGGCCATACCGCGCCGCGGCGACCAGGGCGCTGCCGCCAGCACCATTTCCCAGGACACGCCATCGGCGGATCGCCACACATCATTAAGGTATGCATTGCTCTGACCGCCCATAATCCACAACTGCTCCTGAAATACCAGAAAACTGTGCAGTTGCCGCGAAGGAGTGTAGGGCTGTTCGGTCGTCACGTTTGACCATGACGCGCCATCACCGGAAACCCAGGTGTCATTAAAGAAAAAGTTTTTCTGGAACGCGTACAACCCTCCCGTGATATAGAGAGCATCCTGAAAAGCCGCCATTCTGTGGCCGCTACGCGCCTGCCAGAGAACAGTCTCATCGTCCTGGGAGAATGCGGCGCATGGGAACAGCAGGACTGCCGCAAGGATCATCGTTATGGCATGTGTTTTCATAAAAGCTCCATTTGCTTTCAGCTGTTGCTGCTGGCAACCGTTGAGTATCTGGTTGTGATACAGAAAAACAATCTACTGAAAGAAGTGTACCGCTGAACAGTGGGTTGTTGCAACGCGGCAGAGATGCCGCATCTACGTTACCGGATCACTCTGGCGGTAACGTCATACATGGAGGCTTGAAGCAATTCCACATCAACAAATTCACCCTGGCGGATTGCAGGATCGGGATAGATCAGGATGGCGCCGTCCACTTCAGGCGCTTCGGCGGCGCTGCGTGCGGTCCACGCATTGAGGTCTTCCTCATACCCTTCCACCAGCACACGAACATGGCGGCCTTCGCGCTGCAGGTTGTAATTGGCCGTGATTTCCGCCTGCAGTTCCATCAGCGCCTCATAGCGTTCCCGTGCAATTTCTTCGGGTACCCCATCCGCCATCATTGCGGCGGGGGTGCCTTCCTCTGGACAGAACAGAAACGCACCCAGCCATTCAAAACCAATTTCGCGAACAGCATCAAGCATCTGTTGATGGTCTTCTTCTGTTTCTCCGGGAAAACCTACCATCATGGTGGTGCGCAGGGTGATGCCCGGAATGGCCTGTCGCAACCGTGCTATCAAAGCAGCAATGTTCTGTTCCGGTGCGGGACGCCGCATGGCTTTCAGTATGGCAGGCGATACATGCTGTAACGGGATATCGAGATAGGGAACAATTTTCGGTTGGGTCGCCAGTTGTTCAATGAGGGCGTCATTGATGCCAGCAGGATAACAGTAGAGACAGCGAATCCAGAAGTCGCCAGGCAGCGCACAAAGGTCGCGCAGCAAGTCTGCAAACCGGTAGTCCGAATACAGGTCACGTCCATAACCGGTGGTGTCCTGGGCAACCAAGTTGATTTCACGAACACCAGAAGTAATGAGTTCACGCGCCTCTGCCAGCAGGATTTCGCGGGGGATGGAGTAAAACCCGCCCTTGATGGACGGGATGATACAAAAGGTGCAGGCATGGTTGCATCCGTCCGCGATTTTCAGGAACGCATAGGGCTTTTCGCCAAGATGTTTTCGTTTGGGCGTTTCTTTTTGGTTTTCCGCTGTTGGAGAAGCACCGCCCAGCGCTCCGATAATGGCGTCCACTTCATTCACTCCGAAATAGCCGTCTACTTCGGGAATTTCTTTGGGTAATTCATCGGCGTAGCGCTGTGAGAGGCACCCGGCCACATAAACACGCGCCGGATTTCCGGTCTCCGTTTTACGGCGGCACCATTCGAGAATTGTTTCGATGGATTCTTCTTTGGCGTCCTGGATAAAACCGCAGGTGTAAATGAATACTGCGTCCAGCGGCAATGTTGCAGGTTCGTCTTTTGCAAATCCCTGTATGGTGATATGTCCCGGGAAACGACCTGACAGCATCCCCGCCATACCTTCTGCGTCAGCGGTATTTTTGTCACATCCAAGCACGACAATACCGATATTGCTGGCGCTGTCCTTGGGTTGTTTTTTGGAATTGTTCACTTGAGGAAATCCGGGAGTATGGGGCAAAGACGGGCCGCCGCTATTTTTTACCGGCCAGACGCGCGGCTTTCACCGTGTTGCTCATCAGCATGGCGATGGTCATGGGGCCCACGCCACCGGGTACGGGTGTAATTGCCCGCGCCTTTTTCGATACGCCTGCAAAGGCCACATCGCCTACGAGGCGCGTGCCGCTTTTCTTTGTGGCGTCAGGAATGCGGTTCACCCCTACATCAATAACAATAGCGCCTTCGCGCACCATGCGCGGCTGGATAAACTCCGGCACCCCCATGGCAGCAATCAGAATATCTGCTTCCCGCGTGTACTTGCTCATATTACGCGTGCGGGAATGACACACCGTGACCGTGGCATTGGCGCCTTTTGCTTTTTGCATGAGCAGCGCCGCCAACGGTTTTCCGACAATGTTTGATCGGCCTACAATCACCACATGCTTGCCAGCAGGGTCATAACCGCAGCGCATTAGCAGGGCAAGGCAGCCTGCAGGCGTGCAGGACACAAAACATTCTTCCCCGTTTAACAGTCTGCCTACGTTGACAGGATGAAAACCGTCCACGTCCTTTTCCGGAACGATAGCCTCAAGCACGCGCTTTTCATTGATGTGTCGCGGCAAGGGCATTTGCACCAGAATGCCATGTACCTTGGGATCGGCATTGAGTTTGGCAATAAGAGCCAACAGACGCTTTTCCGTGCAGTTTTCAGGAAACTCATGGTAGAACGATTCAATGCCCAGATCGGCACAGGTTCTGCGCTTGGCGTTCACATACACCTGGCTTGCGGGGTCGCTGCCTACCAGCACGACCGCCAATCCGGGCGTAATATGCTTGCTGTGTAATTGCGCAATATCCCCGCGCAGATCATTCATGATAGCCGCTGATATTTTTTTACCGTCGATTATTTTTGCAGCGCGCTTTTTTATCATGGGTGTTATTCCTTTTTTATTTGTGTTTGCTTGTGAGTGTTCTTGAGTTCGCGTTACGCCCACCCGCATATTGTATTTGATAACAGGAGCTAAAGCCAATGCCCTGTGGCGCATAACAAAAAATGGATTTTATTGTTTCCCGGGGGTACAATAACACGTTAGTTCCTGTCCGGACATTGTCCGCTCATAAAAGGAACTGACCATTCAGAAAAAGGAGTTGTAACGTGTTGCGTGTAGCAATCATTGGACTTGGGCCTATTGGCAATATTCATGCCCGGCATTATAAAGAACACCCGGACTGCGAACTGGTTGGCCTTTGCGACATTATTAAAGAACGTGCAGATAGTGCGGCGCACCGTTTTGATACGTCCCCGTTTTACGACGCGGAAAAAATGCTGCTTGCCTTGAAGCCCGACATCTGTGGGATATGTACTGGCGGCCATGAGTATGGCAGTGAACATTACGCGCCCACCATACAGGCGCTGGAGGCCGGATGTCATGTGCTGGGTGAAAAACCCATTTCCAACGAAATAGACCAGGCTGAGGCCATGGTGCGTTGCGCCCGTGAACGCGGCCTGTGCTATGGCATTGATCTCAACCATCGTTTTACCAAACTGACCCGCATCGCAAAACAGTGGCTTGATGAAGGGCGCATCGGTCCCCTGTTGTTTGTGAACATGTCCATGTGGATTAAGAATCCACGCGAAACGTCGCCCTGGTTTCAGGTTAAGGCGCTTCATCCCCACACGGTGGATGTGATGCGCCATTTCTGCGGTGATATTGCCGCCGTGCAGTGTTTTGTCACCAAAGCGCCCGGCAGGAAAATCTGGTCAACAGCGCACTTCAATTTCAAGTTTGCCTGCGGCGCCGTGGGCGGACTCACCGGCAGTTACGATATTGAACGGGGACATCCCATGGAGCGATGCGAAGTGGCCGGAACCAACGGACGCTTTGTACTCGAAGATATGATGCACCAGCTGACTCTGTACCCGGCCGGTTCCAGTGAGAAAACGGTCATCAGCAACACTCCCTTTGGCGATGTGCCTGAAAAGACCTTTGACGACACCTTCCGCAACCGTATCCACCGCTTTGTGGAACAGGTGGGTTCGGGGGCATCGCCCCAGGCCATCGAAGGCAGCGCCGCTGAAGCACTTGCCGCACAGCGGGTACTGGCAGCGGCCATTACATCAGTCGAAAAAAATCGAGTGGTTGACTTGCCCCTTCCCAACGATATCCTTCAATAACCGAGCAGCCATTTTTTACGCGGAGGGGGGACATTCCTGTCCCCCGCGATAACGTGTTTCGGGTACAGGAATGTCCCCGCTCCGAAAGTGTTTGCGGGATTTTCCTATGGTTGTGTAACCCGCTGATACCAATCACGTTCCACTTGGGGGATTGCGGTGATTGCTGTTTCGACGACTGCGTCATCAAGATCATCAAAAAGCGCCATCCCTTCATCCATAACCTGCAAGGCGTAGTTCATGCCTTTTCGCTCAATATCTTTGTAGTGTTCGGGACGCTTGTCCATTGCCGCGCCAATGTCTTTGAGCACCGCGTATCCCGTATCAAGCAGGGCGCGCTCCGAAAGCAGGTGCATCAGGGCGGCCATGTCTTTGACAAAGGTTTCGAAGGTTTCGGAAGGAATAGCCGCCAACCCTTGGAGAATGAGGTCGTCGGAAGGGATATCGCCACCTGCGTCGCCAGTGTGCATTGAGGCGATAAGCGTATTTTCCAAATGTTGCATGGCTTCGAAAGCGCGGAGAACTTCTCTGCCAGCCTCAATCGCCTGCGGCAGGCGTCTTCCAAAACGCCACAAGGATTTCATGGCCACGGCCACCAGGGGCTTGAGGCGCATTGGACTGCCCAACAATTCGATAAGAGCGTCAAAGGCAAGCCGCTGAAAGCATCGCGCTTCCCATTCGGGGTAGATGTATTGCAGCCCAAAAGCACGCAGTCGGTCAATCTGTGTGTCGGACAGCCCGTCAAACTCCGGATAACGGCGCACATTTTCGACGGTATAGCGTTGCGCCAGGGCTTCGCGTAAAAATGCTGCTACGGCCTTTTCCAAAGCGTCGTACTCTGGCATAAGCATTATCTCCCGGTAGTGTGTTTGCCGTGCGACGTTAAACCCGCCCCATTACCCGATAATTCGGAAGCGGGTCTCCGTAGATGCCACCGATTGCCATTGGTGCTCAACCTGAGTAACATCTGCCATGGGCGGTCCGGTTCGGCACCATGCAAGCATCTGTTCAAGCGGTTGTGTCTCGCCGACGCAAGTCAGTTCCACCCGCCCGTCATACAGGTTGCGCACCCAACCGGTCAGTCCCAACTCTGTTGCCATGGTATACGCCGAATAGCGGAATCCCACGCCTTGAACACGCCCCGAGACGCAGACATGCAGGCTGTTAATACTCGAATTCTTCACGATAGAGGCCAAGTCTCTCCTGAAACGGGGCATTTGCCAGGGCGATTACCGTCTGACATGCTCCAAACGCGAAATCGCGATCAATGGTTTCCACGCCCGGTTGCAACAAGGTGATAAGGCGGGTTTCTTTCAATTCAGTCATTTGCACAAATACATGCTTATAAACTTCGGGCTCTTCGTTGCGTAGTAATTCCTGGAATACGGCCATGGCGGAAGCGTCACCGCTGGCAAGCAGCGCCTGGGCATTTTCCGCTCTGTATTTCAAGTTCGGAATGGTGGGGTCTTCTCGACGTGACAGACGATTGCGTAGGTATTGTGTTGCATCCCAGTCGTTGTCTTTTGCAAGCAACAGCGCCACTTCGGGGGTCAGAGTAGGCAGATTTTCAAAGATATTTTTCAGCTCTACCGTGCCCTCGGGGTCGCCCAGGTTATACAAAATGCGCACAATACGGTAGCGGATCATACCTTCAGCATCCAGCAGTTTCATCTTCAACTGATGTATAACTTCGTCGTCGCCGTCGGCAAGTTTTGTCAATGCAAAAATTGCGGCCTGTCCTTTATCTTCATGAAGTTCGTGCAACATTTCCATGACACGAGGGATGATGCGTTTCTGTCCCAGTCGCGCCAGCGCACGTGTAGCGGGACAGGATAGCTGCACAGCACGGTCCTGAAACAGTGCGTTCAGAAATTCGATACCCTTTTCAAAACCTTCGAGACCCGCAAGGCTTGCCGCCATGGCGCGCGCGTTGCGATTGCCGCTTTCCAGACCCTGCTGCAAAAGACTGGGCGGGATTTGATCCCCGGCGACGTAAAGAGCGCCGGCAGCGGTCAACTGCGTGATTATATCGTTTGATTCCGCCAGCTGCCGCAGGTAGTTGTGGGCCTCCTCATCGTTGATCAGCGCAAGACATACGGCGGCATGAATGCGTAACTCCTGATCATCATGCGCTTCGTTGTATATTTCCCGTATCCGTACCCAGGCACGGTCTACCACACGCTGATGCTCTGCACGCAACACCTGCGCTTCCATTTCCGGCATGTGACGGCGTTCAACGACGCCATTCTGCAGGGTAATGGACTCCACGGAATCAATGAGATAGGGGATGGATTCGCCACGACTGGGGAGCACAATAATACGATCGTCATGAACCTCCAGCAGTTTCAAGTTCTTGTCTTGCGCGCCGGAACTCTTGAAGGTCACCGTAATGAGGGTTTCTGTACCGGCAATGTCATTCAGCGAAATCGCCTTTTCGGCGCCAAGAATCTGAATATCCCCATGCGCGTAAGGGACTATCGCAAAGGATACGGCTATCATCAAAAAAACGAACATCCTGATCATCCAAACAACTCCTCTTATGTTAATCACATCATTCTGCCGTCGCGTTGCCTAAGCAATGCTGGAAACAACAACAGCTACTCTCCATCAGTCTTTACGGAAAAATTCCGGGAAGGACCCGGCGTGACCTCTACCTTTATATCTTCCTCGTTATGCTCCTTGATTTTCCGGTCCAACGCGCTTTCCGCATCAGGACCACCAGAGCCAAAACGTGTCAATATCAACTCGCCTTCGGGGCTCACCAATTTTACAATGCCCATGGGCCGTATGTCATCGTTTACCCATACTTCGGAGGTGCTGTCGCCGTGGGTAAGGCTGAAATGCTCAGCTTCTATATCTCCTGCAGGCGTGGCAAGCGTTTCCTTTCCCAAAGACTCCCGCAGCGTCTGCAATTCGGTGTCGTCGCTTTCCAGAACATCCAAGGGAACGCGCTCTGCACGGTGAGCGCCGTCTTTGACCATGATCTCATGCACATTTTTCGGGTCGGAGGCTGGCCCGGTCAACAGCATCTTGTAGATGATGGGAAAGCCTACCTCCGGCATTACTTCTGTTTCCAGGTAATAACCGTCCTTGCCTTCCACCTGTTTCTTGCCAACAATTGCCTGGCGCATGAAGAACTTGCTGCCCGTTGCGGTGTCTTTCAACTCATACCAGGCAAAAACACCCACTTCGGGATCGATCAGCTTGCCAGACATTACATCTGAAAAAACGCCCTGTCCCAGCGCAGCGCCGGACAACAGTATGGCAAAGCCAAACAAAATAAACTTACGCATCAAAGCCACTCCAGTTGATACAGTGAGACTACAACAAACTTACGTTGTTCATAATACCATAAACGCTGTGCCTTTGGCATCAGTAACGCTTCTCCTGTAAAATCGCAGGCAGGCAAACGGTTATCCTTTGTTTGCGGTGCAATCCTATATGTTAGAATAGACGCATCTTGTGGTTTTTCTATTCATCCTGAAAATACATTAAGGAACAACAATGAACAAAAAAACGGTTCGCACGGGCATTGTGGGCGCAGGCTTTTCCGCCAGATTCCATTATGAAGCCATTTCCCGCGTCTATGGCGTAAACGTGGATGTGCAGGGTGTGTATGCCTTGGACAAAGCCCAGGCGCAGGAATACGCCGATCAACGCAATATCAAATGCTATGATTCGCTGGACGCCCTGGTTGATGATGTGGACATTGTCCATTGCTGTGTGCTGGTGGCGGGCCATGAAGAGATTGCCGTGGCCGCCCTCAAACGGGACAAGTGCGTTATTGTGGAAAAACCGCTCACGGGGTATTGTGGCGACGGTTCGGAATCGTTTCATGGCGACACCTTCCCCAAGGAAGACGCCCTGAAATTCGGGCTGGAAAGTGTGGAGCGAATGCTGGCAGCGGAAGCAAAGAGTAAGGGACGTATCTTCTATGCGGAAAACTGGGTCTATGCGCCGTCCATCCAGCGCGAACGGGAAATCATCGAAAAGACGGGCGCACAGATTCTCTGGATACACGGCGAGGAAGCCCATTCGGGGTCGCACAATCCCACCTATGCCTACTGGAAATATTCCGGCGGCGGCGTGCTGATCGGCAAGGGCTGCCATCCCCTCACAGCGGCGTTATATCTAAAGCGGGTGGAAGGACGCGCCCGGGACGGCAAGCCCATCCGTCCAAAAGCCGTGTCTGCCCGCGCACACGCCCTCACGCGTATGGACAATTTCCGCGATGAAGGCCATATCCGCAGCAATTATTACGACATAGATGATTTCTCCATGATGCATGTGGTGTTTGAAGACAACACCATCGCCACCGTGTTTGCTTCGGACATCATCCTCGGCGGCATCCACAACTGGCTGGAAGTGGCAGCGAACAATCATCGCACCGTCTGTAACATCAATCCGAATACCGCCATGCAGGCTTACAATCCAAAAGAATCTAATTTCGATGATATCTACACGGTGGAGAAGATTGAAACACGGCAGGGCTGGACCAACATTCCGCCCGATGAAGACTGGTTCACGGGATACCCACAGGAAATTGAGGCCTTCTATCGTGCGGCGGCGTATGGCGATCCGGTGGAAAGCGATAGTCTCCTCGGCGCGGATACCATCTCGACCATTTACAGCGCCTATGTGTCTGTGGAACGGAAGGGTGCTGAAGTGCCGGTACGTGCCTTCGGCGATTAAG
>CAZBNU010000116.1:0-12031 GCA_964493075.1 uncultured Nitrospirales bacterium
AAACGCTTCCGTGCCCCACATTCAATATATTAGCAAGATAGGGTGCGTTCCCCTCACGAACACGGGTAACATTCGGATTCAGTCCCGGCTCGAAGCTGCGGTAGCACAAGCGGCCCATGACTTCTATGAGTCGTTCACTATCGCTGGGCGCGTCGCTCGTCCAAGCAGGGGCACCAACATGGTTCAAATACGCTTCTAATCCTTCCTCAACAAGACGTGTCTCGCCGACCAGAAAGACTTTCGGTTCTACTGATTTCACAGACAATTCCTTCGATTACAGCAATGTTAACTTCTTCTCAGTAAAGCGTTAGGTTCACTGAGAAGGGTTATCAACAAGCCCACTATTTTGCGTACTTGTTTTCAAACAACACAACATATAGAATTATGCCTGCTTCAGCACGAAAAATCAAGCCCTATTTTTGAAAGGGATGATTGGTAGTTTTAGGCAGAATTCGTATTATAGAGATAACTGTCTAGGATACCACAAGTTGACTGCTAAGGTCGGGGAATGCGCCAGCCTTCGCTTTCGAGATAGGACAAGGCCGAGACAATGCTGCATTGCGCATGGATGAGTGGAAAGCGGTGAAATCCCCGCGCGCGCATTCTTTCGGCATTCATGCGGTGAAAACCGCCTGTGCGTGTCACATACTGTCCCCAGATGCCGTTGGTGTCGTTATGATATACGGGCCGGTGCAGGTTCATGATCCATTCGGGCGGGAAGAATTTCTGGAAGGGCGGCAGATTATTCATCCAACTGCCGCAGAACAGGGTTTGCAGATGGGGATGCTGGTCGCAGGTGTCGTAAATAAGATACAGCAGGTCCGCAGCGAAGTCCATGGGGTAATCGAACACAGAATCGGGGCGATACACATTGGCGATATGAACACTCAACACATTGTTTTCACGAAAGGTGACTGTCCAGGCGCCGTAGGGACGGGTTTCGCTTTTTCTGGGAGGCCGGGAATCATCAAACAGGCGCGGTTCCATCAGTGGCCACAGGTATTCAAGACATGCCTGCTCAAAGTCGCTGGAATCCTTTGCCTGACCATAGCGTTCATAACGTTGACGAATTTCGTTCTGAATTTCTGTCCACGCACTATGGGAGAATCCAAGATCAGATGGCGCAGCGCCGTCGTAGTAAACCGTTTTGCGCCACAAGTCAACATAGCGGTCAAGAATTGCATCCAGAGGAGGTGCTACTGGTTCTTCTGCCCAGCGCCAGACATAGTGCATCATCAATGGTACGATGTTGCTGATAAACTCTTCATGGGCCAGATAGAAAATATCTTTGGCCTCTTCCTGCTTCAAAAGAGCGATCTCCGGGGTGCACCGTCAGCATGACTGTCCGTTACAACGCTTTCTGGCGGTTCCACGGCGGCAATGGCTTCAGCGGCGCGAATGGTGAGCCTGCCCACCGCTTCATTCATGGCGGCGGCAAAGGCGTTGGCATCTTCGGAAGCGATGGGCACATCTTCCCGGAGAGTATCTGCCCACACCGCGCCGGGATAGCGGGACATTCGCAGTTCGATACGCACTTCCAGTTCGGCAACTGGAGGCGTTACTGTTCTGTTTTCGTGAAACTTGCGCAGTTCCCCGGTCAGCAGCATTTCTGGCCTGGTCATGTCAGCCGCATTACCTACATCCATAAAGCGTTTAGTGGCCGCCAGCGCATCCGTGAGGGCGCGCGTAACGGAGCTGGCTGGTAATTCCGCCCATTCATCCTGCTCACGGAACGCCAGCTGCTGATCGGCGCTAAGATAGGCCATAGGCGTCCCGTAGGGCCGTGCGGAAAAGAGTGGGCGCACCCCAAGGGTAAGTTCGAGGGGTTCTGCAGCTGCCACCTGCACCTCCGGGTCCAGTGTGTATAACCGTGTTCGCTCGATATCCGGCGCAGTCAGACACCCCGCAGTCAGCAGCAGCAAAAGAATACCTGCACAGCCTGTGATATGTTTTATTCTGTTGATTTTTATCATTTGTGTATTCCTTATTCCCGTACTTTCCCGGAACCGCGCAACAAGGAGGACGGGTCGTCTTTCAGGTTGTTTACCAACAGACGAATACTGTCAAAGGCGCCTTGCATTTCCATCATGGTTCTGCGCAGGGTAAACTCCACATTATCGGCCTGATGGATCACATCCGTGGCAATCACATCCATATTGGCAACCGTATCGTCCACCTGTTCCGCGACAGCGGTGACTTGGGTCAACAGATCGTTAAACTGTTTCTGGAGATGCTCCACATCCAGCTGTTCCGCCCGTTCGGTGGACACATCAAGGAGTTTCCCAAGTTTATCCGTAAGGGCTTTCAAGTCCTTGCTGTGCTGTTGAATCGTTTCAAAGAGCCCGTCCGCGTGTTTACGCACATCCTTTACGGCTTCCGTGGCTTCATTTACCAGCGCATTAGTGTCATCCACAAAAGCGTCGCCCTTGGTCATCATGTCTCGTGCCTGATGCACAATATCGCTGATGGCGGTATCATCCAGATTGGCAATCTGGCCGCTGATGTTCTCCGAAATGGCGGCAACATCTTCGAGGATTTTTGTCATTTGAGAGCTGAAGGCTTCAATGGTGCTGGGCTTCGTCGGGATCTGACTGTATTCCTCCAGTTTCGGAAGTTCCGGATTGCCCCCGCTAAGCGAAACGGCCATGGTGCCGGCAGCGATACTGTACATAACCAACTGCCCGCCCACGCCTTCATGCAGGGTGACCTTCTGGGGATCAATCACAATGTTTACCCGGGCATACTGGTTGTCCGTGACATAAATCTCGCGCACCTTTCCTACCGGCACACCAAGATATTCCACCATGCCGCCCTCATATAAGCCCAGTATGGACTCGTGAAATTCGAGCCAGTAGTGCAGCCCGGGATCCTGATAGATCCCCGTAATCACCAGCGTGGCCGCAGTCATGAATCCCACGCACAACAGCAGGAAGACGCTGACCTTTAATTTCTGTTTTTTCGTTGCCACCGTATCGGTTCCTTTTCGAGGCTTGCTCCCAAATTCAATTTCGGTATAAGCCCACGCTTATATATTCTATCCCATATTGCCTTGTGTTATGTATTCATCAGGGCGCCGGTCAAAGAACTGACGCAATCGCTCCACCGGCGAGTTTTCCGCTTCGTCCAGGGTGCCGCAGAAAATCACCTTGCCTTTATCGAGCATAAGCACCCTGTCTGCAGCCAGTCGAATAGACTCCAGTTCATGGGTCACAATGACGAACGTGGTTTGCAGCATGCGCTTTAACTTCATAATCATTTCATCCAATCCGGCCGCCATAATCGGGTCCAGTCCGGCAGAAGGCTCGTCAAAATAAACCAACGACGGGTCCAGTGCGATGGCACGGGCAAGCCCGGCGCGCTTGCGCATACCGCCGGACAGTTCCCCCGGCATCAGGTGCTGGGCTGCCGCCAGACCGACCAGACTCAGTTTGAAACGAACGAGATCGTCAATAAGCGTTTTGTTCACGCCGCCGAATTCACGCATGGGCATGGCCACATTTTCGCCAATGGTCATGGAATTAAACAAGCCGCTCGACTGGAACGCAATGCCGATATTATGCTGCATTTCCGCCAGTTCATCTTCGTCCATGGCCGCCACATTCTGGCCCTCAAAGAGTATCGTGCCGCTGGTGGGCCGCATCAACCCGCACAAATGCTTGAGCAGGGTACTCTTGCCGCAGCCGCTGCCGCCCACAATCATGAAAATTTCACCGCGCCGGACATTAAACGACACACCGTCCAGCACTTTGAAATCACCATAATGGGCGACGAGGTCTTTCACTTCTATGATCGTATCTTCCATGTCAGAAAATTATCCAAGCAGGTAGTAAAAGATGGCAGCAAAAACAATATCAATACAAATCAGCGTAAAAATATCCATCACCACGGCGCGTGTGGTCATGAGGCCGACGCCCCTTGAACCGCCCTTCACGCGCAGCCCGTTATGGCATCCAATCAAGGCAATGGCGATGGCAAAAAAGAAGGTCTTGAGCATGCCCTGCATAATATCTTCCATATAGGCTGCGCCCAGGGTCTGCTGATACCATATTGACGGGCGAAAACCTAACACCATTATGCCCCAGACGGCCCCCCCTGCAACGCCGGAAATCAGGCCCAGCGTGACCAGGCAAGGCAGCACCACTATCAGCGCCAGTAATTTGGGCGTTACCAGGTATTGCACCACATTGATGCCCATGCCGCGCAACGCGTCTATTTCTTCCTGTACCTTCATGGTGGCCAGCTCCGCAGCGATGGCGGCGCCGGTTCGCGCTGACACCACCACAGCCGTCATGACAGCGGCCAGTTCACGGGCAAAACCAATCATAATGAGGTTTGCCACATATATCTGCATGCCGAAGGCCTCCACCTGCTTGGCGGAGAGCATGGCAATAATCAGTCCCAGCAGGAAATTCATCAGACATACAATGCGAATGGCGCGCACACCCATTTCGTGCGCCTCATCCCAAAACGCATCAAAACGAAACCCCTTGCCTTCGAAAGGGGCAATCCCGGTCCAATAAATGGCATCCACGCACAAGGCGGCGAAATCTCCGGCCTCCTTCAGGACACTAATGGTGACACTGGTGAAACTGTCAAGCAGGCCGGGCTCTTTTGGGGGAGACTTCGGCTTCATACGCAAGGCCGGCGCAAGCATGTCCATGAAGTCCGTGACCTCTTCCCGCTGCTTTTCCCATTCAAATACGCCGCCCTTGCCGCGCACATACCCGGCGATTTTCAACAACCAAGCGCCACCCAACGAATCCATGCCGCTGGTTTGTTCGAGATTCAGCACCAGCTTCGTCTCGTTATTGCGCCATGTGCGCCGCGCTTCTTCATACAATTGCGCACCGGTTTCGCTGTTCAGCTGTTCCGGCGCGTTCAGGCGCGTGTCACTCATGGGCATTTCCTGTCAGTGTGTCCACCAGGTTCTCAAAATCCTCTTCATTCAGTATTTTTACGCCAAGGCTTTCCGCTTTGGTGCGCTTTGATCCTGCATTTTCTCCGGCTACCAGATAGTCTGTATTCTTGCTGACGCTCGTGGCAAAACGGCCGCCAAGGCGCTGGATGCGTTCGTGCATCTCATCACGAGTACAGTTCGCAAGTGTACCTGTTACCACAAAGGTCATTCCACTCAACACTTGTATACCTTCAGATACCTGATTTGTTTCAGCTTCGAAATTAAGTCCTGCAGAACGCAGCCTTTCAATGATCGTTATGTTTTCCTCCACTTCAAAGAAGTCGCGAATGCTTGCAGCAACCACGTCGCCCACGTCGTCAAGTTTTGTAAGTGATTCCGCGGTAGCGCAGCGCAAATTGTCCAGCGTGCCAAAGTGTTCCGCAAGCACGGCCGCTGTGCGTGCGCCCACATGCCGCATGCCCAAGCCCAGCAACAATCGGTGCAGGGGCTGGCTTCGCGAACCGGCTATGGCGGCAATGATATTGGCAGCCGACTTGGCCGCCATCCGCTCAAGACTGCTGAGGGTGGCCGTATCCAGCGCATACAGGTCCGCAGGCCCCTTCACCAGGCCACGCTCCACCAGTTGCTCAATCAGGGCGGGCCCCATACCGTCTATATTCATGGCGGCACGGCTGGCAAAGTGGGCGATCCGTTCCTTCACCTGTGCCGGACACGCAGCATTCAAACATCGGTAAAATACCCCTTCCGGATCGCGATGCACATCGCTTTGACAAGCGGGGCACCGGGAAGGCGGTTCTGTGGGCTGCGTATCCTTCGGACGCTCTTCAGGTATGATACGGATGACATTCGGTATAATTTCCCCGGCCTTCTGCACTTCCACCAGATCACCGACCCTAAAGTCTTTACGTGCTACTTCCTCAAAATTGTGCAGGGTAGCACGTTTCACAATGGTACCCGCCAGTTTTACCGGTTCAAGTTCTGCCACGGGCGTAAGCGCTCCCGATTTGCCCACCTGCACAGTAATATCAAGAAGGCGCGTCCGGGCGATTTCAGCAGGAAACTTGTAGGCAATCACCCAGCGTGGCGCTTTTGCGGTGGCGCCCAGTTCTTTACGTTGGGCAAGAGAATCCACTTTGATCACCATACCGTCCGTTTCGTAATCGAGATCGTGCCGCTTTTGCCGCCAGGTTTCAATAACGTCAAGCACTTCTTTTATGGAAGCACAACATTTGTAATGGGGATTGACAGGTAGGCCGAGTTGCTGCAGATGTTCCAGCACTTCATGATGGGTTTGAACTTCCGGCGGAACCCCCGCCACCTGGTCGTATAAAAATACATCAATCTTTCGCTGCGCCACCTGTTTAGGATTCAGCAACTTCAGCGTTCCTGCCGTTGTGTTGCGTGGATTGCGGTAAGGCTCCTGGCCTTCCAACTCACGATTACGATTGATGCGTTCCAGTTCAGAGTTGGTCATGAACACTTCACCGCGCACTTCGATGATGTCCGTTGTTTCAGATATATCGAATAGCAGATCGTTTTTTTCTGCTGGTTCTGGCGTGGTAGCACGTAAACGCAGAGGCAGAGAACGGATGGTGCGGGCATTGGCGGTAATATCATCGCCTTGTTTGCCATCGCCCCGTGTGGCAGCTCGCACAAGCCGTCCCGCTTCATAGCGCAGGCTAACAGACACCCCGTCAATCTTCAGTTCCACCACGTAGCGGGGTGCGTCGTTGCCCAGGGCGCGCCGCACCCGTGCGTCAAAGTTACGCAATTCTGCCTCATTATAGGTGTTGTCAATGGACAACATTGGAATCTGATGGTCTACAGTGACGAATCCCTCTGAGGGGGCGCCTCCGACCCGCTGTGACGGTGAATCTGCCGTCACCAATTCAGGGTGCGCCGCTTCAATATCAATCAATTCCTGCAATAAATGGTCATATTCCTGGTCTGAAATGGTCGGCGTCGCCTGAATATAATACCGGTGATTGTGCGCTTCTATCTCAGCGCATAACTCCTGATGTCGGCTGCGCGGGTCGCTCTTTTTCCCTTCAGTCATTATTCTCTCTCCATCGTAATGGACGTGACATTGTAACGCCCCCTCTATTCATGGCAGTATGTTACTTTCGGTGTATGTGATATTGTGTTGTTCATCGCCTTCGTTGGCGGTGTACCGACAACAACTGCAATGCGTAATTTTACCACGTAACGGGAAGTATGCCCAACATAAGCATTCCCCGGGAATCATACAGGAAAGAAGACGATATGGTAGACCTGACAAAGATAGTGAGTTTAACAGGGTGGCCTGACACGCGCAAAGAACTGGAAGACGCCTTTACCAAAATGGTACGCATGCCCAAATATGAGGAGGCAGAGGCGCAGATTCGTGTGCAGGAGGAAAACGAGGTGCATGGCGTAACCCGCCGCCAGATTATCTTTTTCCTCAACGATGTGGAAATGGTCAGTGGTTGGCTGTTTATTCCGGAAGGCCGGGAGGAAACACCTGCAATCCTGTGCTGCCACCATGAAAGTATTTACGGCAAGGACGAAGCCGCAGGACTCGAGGACAACCCTAATCTCGCCTTTGCCCAGCATTATGCCGAGATCGGCTATGTTACCCTTGCCATTGATGTGCCCACGGTGGGAAGGCGGTTGCACGGCAAGCATGAACCTTATGATACCGAACCGTTCTACAAGGAAAACAAAAACCTGTCATTTGCAGGCAAAATGCTTGCCGACCACAAACGCGCTTTGGATGTGTTTTCTGAAGTGAAGCGTGTTGATCCGACGCGCATCGGTGTTGTTGGGCACGGCCTTGGCGCGTTCAATGCGCTGATGCTGGCTTCCTTTGACGACCGGGTCCAAGCGTGTGTGGCCAGTTGCGGTTTTACACGCTTTGCCACAGACAAGCATGCAGGCAAGTGGCCTGGCCAGGACAATCTGGTTCTCTTCCCCGAACTGGCAAAACAAAAGGCCGGAGGGTTTCCCTTTGACTGGGAGCATATCCTGGCATTGGCCGCCCCTACGCCTGTGCAGGTCATCACAACGGTTTCCCATGCACTGCATGACAACCCCAAGAGCTGCGACAAAGCCGTCAAACTCGCCTCGAAAATCTATAAACTGCTGGGGGCTTCCGGCGCACTGGATTATTTTCAGCACCACGACGGGTATACGGTCACACCGGAAACGCTTGAAGTGGCAGATGAATGGTTTGAGCGCTGGCTGTGATGTTGAAATATGGGGAGCCGGTAGTTTGTTAGATTGACGTGGAGATTGCCACAGACAAATTTAACTTAATGTTTTTGTTCGCGGTTGTTTCCCGACAAGACCGTAACCATTGGAATACAATGAGAGGATTGTTATGCGCCCTGAAAGCACTGCAGGAATTGAGCGACTTTTGAATAACGTTGAACAGGTGATGTTCGGCAAACGAGAGGTTGTAAAATTATGCGTTGTAGGGTTGCTTGCCCGGGGACATTTGCTCATTGAAGATGTTCCGGGCATTGGGAAAACCACCCTTGCCCAGAGTCTCGCACGATCCATAGACTGTTCCTTCACACGCATTCAATTCACAAGCGATATGCTGCCCTCGGATGTGCTGGGGGTGTCTATCCTGAATCCGAAAACGAATGAATTTGAATTTCGACAGGGACCGATCTTCGCCAGCGTGGTGCTTGCTGATGAAATCAACCGCACACCGCCCAAAACACAGAGTGCCTTGTTGGAAGCAATGAGTGAATATACCGTGTCCACCGACGGCGTCACGCATCAGTTGCCCCGACCTTTTATGGTAATCGCCACACAGAACCCCATTGAATACGAGGGCACCTATGTGTTGCCCGAATCGCAACTGGACCGGTTCATGCTGCGCGTGGATGTGGGGTATCCGCCGGAAGCCGATGAGATGCGCATCATGCGCCGACACAATCCTCTGGATGCCATTGCTGCGCTGAAACCCGCACTCACAGCAGAACAACTTTTGGCCTTGCAGGCCGAAGTGACTGATATTGCAGTGGAAACCACTGTGGAACAGTACATCCTCAAAATCGTGCGCGCCACCCGCGAACACGACCAGGTGCGGCTGGGCGCAAGTCCACGGGGAGCCCAGGCGCTGTATGAAGCAAGCCAGGCGCGCGCCATGATTGAAGGCCGTGATTTTGTTACGCCTGATGACGTAAAGGTGCTGGCTGCGCCCACCCTGGCGCATCGTGTCCTCGTGAAATCCCGCGGTGCTGATTTGGCTGCGGCGGCACGGGAGCGGGAACGCATCATCCGCGAAATCGTAAGCGATATTCAGGTTCCTGTATAGTCATGCTGTTTCATAAACGCCACCAAAGTCGCAACACTGCCAATGGAGTAGCGCCTGCTTCCAGGGTTTCGCTGCGTTCCTATGGCAAGGCGCTATGGGGGCGCATCACCCTTGCGGGCCTCATCATGCTGCTGATCTTTTTGCTGGTGGTACTGTCCGCATTGAACACTGGTGAAAACCTGCTGTACATTGTGTTTGCAGGCGTATTCGGCATGCTGATTCTGTCAGTGCTGGCAGCACGCTGGTCATTGCGCCGTGTGGCCGTGCATCGGCAGGCCCCTTATGCCGTGTATCGCGGCGAGCCTTTTGCCTACACGGCGCGCATCGAAAATCATAAGCGGCTTGTTCCGGCGCTATCGCTGCGTATTGAACAGGGAGGGAGTCCCAGCGGCTACGTCATGTATGTGCCGGCAGGCCATCAGGCCACCGCCGCCGCCGTGTATTGCTTTGAAAAACGGGGCGTGTACACCCTGCCGCCCTGCGATTTGGTCACCGCCTTTCCCTTTGGTTTTCTGGAGATGCGACGTCGGTATGAAGATGACGTGGAGGTGCTGGTTTATCCGCGCATACGTCCCGCACGTCTGAACGCGCTCGAACGCTCCTCGGCGAACCAGTTCTTGCCATCGCGGGTGCGCGGAGAAGGGGATGAATTTTTTGCGTTGCGCGAATATATACACGGAGATGATCTGCGCCTGATTGTGTGGCGGGTAAGTGCCCGGCTCGGCACCTGGATGGTGCGCGAAATGGGAGTGGGCAACGCCAAGGTGATTACCTTTGTGCTGGATACGCGTCGTGTTAATACTGCTGGTTTCGACGAACAGTTTGAAGAAGTGGTGGAGATTACGGCCTCCCTCATAATGACCTTGTTGAGCCGCCAGTATGAGGTGGGTGTGCTTACGCCTGACAGCAGTATTCCCGTGGGACGCGGGGCGGGTCAGGAGCAGCGCATTCTGGATTGCATGGCGCGGGTAATGCCCGTGGACGCGTCGGCATACCCTGATTTTGAAGCACGGGCAAAGCGCATGGCCAGCGAACAGGCGCGGATGGTATGTTTATCCCCGGACCCAGCACGATGGGGCGATGGAAACTGGGCAGACACTATTCCCATGTT
This sequence comes from uncultured Nitrospirales bacterium, assembly GCA_964493075.1. Taxonomy (GTDB): domain Bacteria; phylum Hydrogenedentota; class Hydrogenedentia; order Hydrogenedentales; family CAITNO01; genus SLFT01. The sequence continues at coordinate 10,336 of CAZBNU010000116.1, forward strand.
GGACCCGGGAGATGTTGTCTATGCGTGACCGTCTTTCCACTGTTTTGCATCTGGCCTCCGGCGTGCTTGTTTTTTCGGGATACCTGGCGCTTGCGTCCGTATTGCAGTATGGGCTTGGCCTGATGCTATTGCCACTGATCCTGCTGCCGCTGGCGCCTGTGGGCGGTTGGCTGGAAGGGCGGTTGTATGGATGGCGCGTATTGCGGCGTGTTGCCGCCATTGTATACATGTGCTTCATCCCCTTCAGTGTTTCCATGCTGGGGCTTATGGATGCGGTAATTGCGCTGGTTATTTTTATTCAGGCCTACTTGCTGCTCGGTGAAAAAAACGTGCGTATTTATTACGAAATCTACCTCATGTCGTTTTTCCTGTTGCTCGCCGCCGTGGTGCAATCGCCCGAACCGCTTATTGCCATTGCACTGCTGCTTTTCGGTGTGAGCGCAGTTTGGGCCTTTACCGCCCTGCGCATGTACAGCGAACAACTGCGCAATCCGGCGCGGGGACTGCCCGAGATGCGTTCGCTACGAGGGGATATGACCACCATCCGCCCCGGGAATATTTTTGATTTTGGCGTGATGCTGTCCCTGTCGGTATTGTCCCTGCTTACCATCCTACTAACGGTGGTTGTGTTTCTTTTTACGCCCCGCGTGGAGGCGGGTTGGCTTGGAAGACGCGATGCGCGTCAGGCCCTTACCGGCCTGTCAGAGACGGTGCGCCTCACCGGCGGTGCAAATATTACGGAAGACCAGACCGTGGTCATGCACGTGCGTTTTCCCGAAGAACCCACAGGCGTGCTTACCCCTGCAGGCGACCTGTATTGGCGGGTAACCACCCTGTCCCGGTTTTCCGGGGACGAATGGTCGCGACGCGGCTTGAATCATAGTTACGAACCGGGCATAGACCAAATTTTCGGTATGGCCGGACGGCTCGCAAGACACACCGAAGGACTCGAAGCAGGAAGACGGCTTCGCGACAACACACGCCCCGTGCAGCAGGTGGTCTATATGGACGATGTGCCCACCCAGGGCGTGCCCATCCTCGATGTCGCACAGGGGATCAAAGTGCTTGGCGAACCGGCAGGTACTCAGGTATTCTGGGATGGTTACAGCGACCTGACAATCCAACTGCAGACCAGCGGATCCCGTCGCCTGCAATATGAAGCGTATTCGGAGATAAGACCCCGTGACCCGCAGGCATTGCGCGAGGCCCCTTTCGATTTTCAGTTCATGGAACCACGAGATTACAGTCTGCTCACCTACGAGGAACTACTGCCGGAAACCCGACAACTGGCGCGCACGCTGGCCGCCCCCCACGACTCCATTTACGACAAAGTGAGTGCCATCAACGACTATCTCGGCAGTGAAGCCTATGCCTATTCGCTGCAGGTGCCCGTGTTGCCGGCGCAAAACGGCATGGACGCCTTCATCAACGAAATCCGGCGCGGCCACTGCGAACTTTTCGCGTCCGCACTGGCGCTTATGACCCGCAGCCTCGGCATTCCGGCGCGCGTGGTCAGCGGCTACCGCGGCGGTGAATACATGGTTGACGACCAGGCCTACCTCGTGCGCGCCAGCATGTCGCACCTGTGGGTGGAAGTGCTGTTTCCCGAACACGGCTGGGTGCGCTTCGACCCCTCACCACGGTCCGACATTGCGCCCGGAGGTTTACAACGCATGCAAATGGCGTGGTCCCTTTA
>CAZBNU010000117.1:0-8475 GCA_964493075.1 uncultured Nitrospirales bacterium
GATTTGGATTTTGGCCTGTCGTATCCTCTTGGGCGGCGCATCGGGGATTGTTTGCGGGATTGGTCCGTTATCGGATACGTTTTGCGGGGGTGCCCCGGGGTTCGATAATTTTGTCGCCGACGATTTTCATTACAAGGTTATATTCTTTGGTGCCGAATGCGACGTCGATATAGGCTTTATCGTATTCACAGCGCCATCGGCCTTCAACAAAGTTGGTGCCTGTGATGTTCTTCATGAGGGGATGGGTAACGTAGCATACCCCGTTCGCCTCCACGGTCATCTTGAGCATGTTGCCTTCCCACTCCACTTCCCATTCTGTGCCCACAATGTTGGTGTTGTTCCAATAGGGAGGCTCGGTGGAAACGATTGCGGCGGGCACTGCTGCAACAATAGGGTCATCACCAACCTGGACCTCATCTGCACGGTTACTTTTGAGATGCTGTGCCACAAAAGGAAAAAGAAGAAATACCGCAAGAACCCCGCCTATCCCAATTAAGGCTTTATTATCCATACGCGCCGATTCCTATTCTCCAAGCATCTGTTGGAATCAATACCTGCCCGTGTTAAGTATATCATATTTTTATCAGATAGAGCGTTGAATCGTATGTTTGATAGGCACTGTCCAGCAAGACTGCAATAAAAACACACCATAAGCAGCGTTATTCTGTTTGTGGTTCTTCCCACAAAAACCTGCTATACTTTCCGTGTTAAAAGTAACCCCCTGCTTCGCTGTTTTCTCTTGTTGCAAATCAGTAGGTACGCCTGTATCACCTTGGTAACAGTGAAAATCATCAATAAAAGGATTCCTATTTGTGAACGGTTGGACGGGCGCTATTTTACATATTAACCTTTCGGAAGGTTCCCATTGGGTGGAGCATCCGGATGCGGACTTGTACCACCGGTGTATCGGCGGGAAGGGGCTTGCCGGGGCGTATCTTTTCCCGAAGGTGACGCTGCCGTGGGATGCGCCGGAGATGCCGTTGATTTTTATGTCCGGGCCGCTGGTTGCCACGCAGTCGCCCACCTCGGGTCGGCTGCATGTGATGTCGCGCTCGCCGTTGACGGGGACTGTTGGTGATGCGTCCGTCGGGGGGAGTTTGGGGGTGCATCTTAAGCGTGCGGGTTATGATGGGCTGGTGCTGACGGGCAAATGCGACCGGCTTACCGGCATTGAAATTGTGGACGCCGCCGTAACCTTTCATGACGCAGCAGCACTTGCCGGTCTTGATACGGAAAAGGTTGCTGAAACACTCGCTGGCAAGGGCGCTACGGCAGTGGTGGGTCCGGCAGCGGAGCAGGGCGTTTTGTTCGCGAGCATCATGGTGGACGGCTCCTTCGCGGTGGGTCGGAACGGGCTGGGATGTGTATTTGCAGACAAGGGGCTGAAATACCTGGCCGTACAGGGCAACGGCAAGGTGGCTATTCACGATGATGAAGGGCTGAAGACTGCGCGCGAGGACATCCGCCGTCTTATCGCCGCGAGTACGATATTGATGGGCGAACAGGGGTTGACCCATTTTGGCACGGGCGCCATCTTTGATCTGATGTCCAGCCGCCGCATGATGCCCACGGCCAATTTCCGGGAGACCTATTTTCCGCCTGCGCAGGGCCTGAACGCCCCTGCGTATAAAAAGCGCTACGGCGACAAACGCACCGGGTGTCGGGGCTGTCATATCCAGTGCAAGCGCTTGTCGACAGACGGTGTGCATCTTCCGGAGTTCGAGACCATGTCCCATTTCACGGCCTTGATCGAGAACGAGGACATGGATATTGCCACCCGGGCAAACCACCTTTGCGGCCTTCTGGGCATGGACACGATCACGGTGGGCGCAACCCTGTCCTGCTACGCCGAAATCGAAAACAGAAAATTGTCCGGCGAAGAAGTGCTCTCGCTCATTGAGGACATTGGACACGGACGTGGCGTGGGCAAGGAACTAGGGTTTGGCTCCTACCGGTATGCGGCGTCAAAGGGTTGCCCGGAGTTGTCCATGTCGGTGAAGAAACAGGAACTCGCCGCCTACGACCCACGCGGGGCCTATGGTATGGCGCTGGCGTATGCCACCTCGACACGGGGCGGCTGTCACCTTCGCGCCTATCCCATCAGCCACGAAATCCTGCGCAAGCCCGTGGCAACGGATCGGTTCTCTTTTGCGGGCAAGGCGCGCATCATCAAGATTGCGGAAGACGCCAACGCGGTCGTGGATTCGTTGACTGCCTGCAAGTTCGTGTTCTTCGGGTGTTCCCTGGAAGAATACGCCAAGGCGTATACGGCGGTTACGGGCGTTGCGACCACAGCGCAGGATCTGCTGTCCGCGGGCGAACGGATTTACTATAACGAACGGATTATGAACGCCATGAACGGGTTCACTGATGTGGACGACGACCTGCCGCCCCGGTTCTTCAACAAGCCGGGCAGCAGCGGCAACGCCATAGACATTCCGCCCATTGATCGCGCAGCATTTCTGCAGGCACGGAGCGACTACTACAGCATCCGCGGTCTGGATGCGCGTGGTCTGCCGACGCCAGAGAAAACCAAAGAACTCGGTTTGGAATTAGCGCCATGAAACAACTGGTAGATAAATATGCACAGAAAATTGTCGCTGCCGGACTCGCCGAACCTGGCGCGCCTCTTGTAGGCGGACTGGATGCGGCACTGGTCTGGAACCGTCCTGACCCTGCCTGCGCCGAACTCGAAAAGGTCTTCGCAGGACTCAACATTAACTCGCTGCTATTCTCGCAACCTGCCGAGCCGTACCGCTCCATCATCCGCTACCTGGCAGCCAACAGCCCGGGCGCGATTCAACCCAGCGATTGCGAGACGCGCACCATGATGCACGATCTTCCCGTAGTGCCGCGCTTCGAAGCCGACGCCATTGTGCATGCGCTCAAACAACGCAAGAGCGTCATCGTCCTGGATCGCGGGGTGGTCACGTGGGGCACGGTGAGTCCGGAACAGGCCTTCATCTTTTTCAGTTCGCTGTGCTTTGCCTGTTTCGTGAAATTCTTTTCCGACTGCCTCGCTGACAGCCGTGCAGGAAAACTCTCTACGGAACAACGCGCCATCCTCGACATGGCTTTCCCCCTGCTTGATGCGTTACCCGAAATAACACCACCGCTCATGACTGCGCCGCTGACTTCTGAAGATGCCGTCTACCGCGCTGTTATCGAAGCGGGCCGCGTCACCGTGGAACATCATCTTGTAGACTCCTTTTTTGGCAACGTGTCTTATCGCTATGGGGACACCTTGTATATCACCCAGACCGGTTCCTCGCTGGACGAATTGGAAGGCTGTATTGATCCCTGTCCACTGGACGGTTCGAGTTGCGCTGGCATTACCGCATCGAGTGAACTGACTGCGCACCGCCAGATAGTGTTGAATACGGGAATGAACGCCGTACTGCACGGACACCCCAAGTTCAGCGTTATCCTGTCCATGGACTGCGAGAAGGAAAATTGCGACCTCATCGGCCAGTGCCACATCCGCTGCAAGGAACCCCGGTTTGTGGAGGATATTCCCATTGTGCCGGGCGAAGTGGGCACGGGTCCCTACGGTCTTTGCAACACACTGCCACCTGCCATGCAGGGACATCGCGGTGTTATCGTGTACGGACACGGATTATTCACGGTTGCGCAGGACGATTTCAACGAGGCTTTCGCGAATCTTCTGGATATTGAACGCCGGTGTCGCGACTTGTATTTTGCAAGGGTATAGATTCGCACTTATGACTATCGTTCTGGATTCCGATTTCGATTTCGATTTCGATAGGGATAGAGAAAAAATGGGGACTGTTCCCGTCGCAGTTTCAAATATTGATGGGAGGGAACAATGGGCACTTGATTTCATGCGATATCGGTTTCTCACAGTAAAGGCGCGGCGACGGAACTGTCCCCGATTTTTTCGGGCGTGTCTGTCAAAGCCGCAAAAAAGCGGGGACAGCCCTGGCGCGTCAAGTCTAACGTGTGATTCGCAGTCCTTATATGCGCCGAGGGCAGTCCCCATTTTTTGCTTTTTCGATAGGGATAGCGTCAGATTACCCTTCCTTTTCTGCCGCTATTGTTGCTTCCGTTCGCGACCAGGCGCGCAGGGTGATGAACCACACGGCATAGGACATGACAAAGCAGATGCCGAAATGCCAGAGCACGGCCTGCAGGTGGGTGTCCAGGTTGGGCTTCAGGGTGATCACCCCCCACCACGACTGGTACAGACGCGCCGTGTCGGTGCGCTCCTGAATGATAGTGTCGTCGCCGTCACGCACCACCATGGTCTGGGATACCAGCGGTATCCAACAGGTGACCACGAGGATGATGGCGAGGTTCAATAGAAACCGCCACGATATGAGGATTTTCAGGCTGTTTTTGATTAGGTGGGTCATGTTTTTTTTAGGGACAAAAAGGACTTAAGGGACATAAGGGACATTAAGAAACTTTATTCCTTTTTTGTCTTTCTTAATTCCTGATTCAATAAACCGGACGGCACCACTGGCGGTATTCGGGCACCTTGCCCTGCACAACGTCAAAATAGAGGGACTGCATTTTGAGGGTGATGGGGCCGGGTTTGCCGTCGCCGAGGATGCGCCGATCCACGGAACGCACTGGCGCTACCTGAGCGCCTGTACCCGTGAAGAACAGCTCGTCGCTGACGTACAGTTCCGAACGACCGACGTACCGTTCCACCACCTCAAGGTTCAAGACTTCTTTCGCCAGTTGGATGATGGTATTGCGCGTAATGCCCACGAGAATGTCGGCGTTGGGCGGCGAGGTAATCAGTTGGTTGCCCTGCACCAGAAACAGGTTCATGGCGCTGCCTTCGGCGACCGTGCCGTCTTCGCGCAGGAAAATGGCTTCGTGGAAGCCCGCTTGTTTCGCTTCGGTGGCGGCCAGGGACGAGTTGATGTAACTGCCGGTGGACTTCACGCGGCTGGGAATGGCATTGTCCGACAGCCGCCGCCACGAGGAGACGGCCACATCGAGACCGGATTCGATGTCGCAGTAGTCGCCCAGTTTGATAATGTAGCAACACAGGCTGGAGGCAACACCTTTGACGGTGGGCCCCAGTGAGCACTCACTCTTGTAGATAACCGGACGGATGTACACGCCTTCCCTGAAGCCACTGCGACGGATGAGTTCCAGACAGACCTCTTCGATGGCGGCCTGGTCTTCGGGAATCTCCATGCACATGATGCGGCAGTTGCGCGTCAAGCGGTCTACATGCTCGGGGAGCCTGAATACAAGGATGTTGTCTTCATCGGCATTGTAGTAGCCCCGAATACCTTCAAACAGGCCTGTGCCATAGTTAAAAGCATGGGTCATAATGCTGATTTTTGCGTCTTCAAGGGGAACGTAATTGTTATTGAAGTAGGCGATTGCACCGGGAACCATTTGTGCCATGATAGTATCTCCTGAATTATGGGTAAATGAACGCGTAGTATGGCTATTTTCAGTGGGACAATTCAAATTGCCGTCCATGGAGGCATGATTTCATAGTGAAACTTTATTTCCAGCTGATGGGTCGCATATACACCCTAACCCGGCATAGCCGGAACCAACATAAAAGATGTCAACTATCGTCATTGCGAGGTACGAAGCAATCTGGGTTGCACTGTAGCCTTTACTATAACGAGATTGCTTCGTACCTCGCAATGACGACAGCTGTATCTTTGTATCATTTTGCACAGAAATTCATTGGTAAGAGACCAAGGGAAATTTTTTCTTCAATGCCGATCACGGCGAGGACATACACCATGAAACCAGTTTGGATAAGCCTTATTGTACTTTCGATCTTTGCTGTCAGCTTGACAGCCTGCCAGACCGCCCCCACGGAACCCGAATCCTTTAATGTTTCCGCTTCTGCGCAGCGGGACGATGCCATTCTTGAGAAACAGGCGCCGGAAGTCACCACCGCTGTATTGCCGCCTGACCACTGGCTGGTGGGCACCAGCGATGCCGAGGACATGGTGCCTGCCACCATCGCGCCGGAAGCGTCGCGCAAACTGCTGGCACGCTATGACAAGGCGTATCTGGAACAGATAGGCGATGATCGCGTGCTGCATCTGAAGGGCACCCACTATGAAATGGGGTATCAACACGGCACGTTAATGAAGGAAGAAATTGAAAAGGGCATCACGCGTCTGCGTGCCATTGGCGGCGTGGCGTGGAAAGGCGATTTTCAGGCAAGCCTGCGCGAGGCCTGGGAACGCACCAGTCCTTTTATCCCGGAAAAATTCAAGCAGGAAATCCAGGGCATGGCAGACGCCACCGGTATTTCCTATGATGACCTGTGCTATTTTGCCGTCTTTCCGGAATTGTTCCATTGCAGCGGGTTCGCGATGTGGGGCAAGGCCACAGCAGACGGTGAACTGCTGCATGGGCGCGTGCTGGATTACATGCGGTCCGCCGGGCTGGATGCGTGGTCGCTTATCCTGATTCAGGAACCCGAAGGCGCTAATGCTTTTGTGAACGTGGCGTATTCGGGGATGCTGGGCAGTGTCACCGGCATGAACGACCAGCAAATCGGCATTGGCGAAATGGGCGGTGGAGGCGCCGAGAAATGGGACGGCATGCCCATGACCTTTCTTATCCGGGAATGCCTGGAAACAGCAAACACGCTGGAAGATGTGAAGCGCATCATGGCCGACACCCCGCGCACCTGCCAGTACTATTACGTCATCAGCGACGCCAAGGCGGACAATGGCCGGGGCATGGCCTATGGGGTGGCCGCAGAAACCGACAGTATCGGGTTTATCGGGCCGAACGAATCCCATCCGCAATTGCCGCGCCCGGTGGAAGACGCAGTAACACTTTCTGCGGGTGGACGCTATCACTGTCTGGTGGACCGCGTGGAAAAGCAGTACGGGAACTTCACGCCGCAACTGGCCCTCGACCTGATGGCGCGCGGCGTATCCATGACCAGCAACATGCACAACGCCCTGTTCAAGCCGCGCACCTTTGAACTGTGGGTTGCCAATTCCACTGTCCGCGAGCCCGCCTGCAACCGCTATTACCGTCATTATAACATCGCCGAACTGATGCGAGTGGAGCCACAGGAATAAGAACAACATCCCCTGAAGCAATGATCGCCGTGATGTCGAATGATTTCGCGGACGGATCTTATTCGTTTATTTGACAGTTCCAATAATCCTGCCCTATACTACCGTTCGGGTCTGTGGTTTGCCCCTGCGCTTCGGGTGTGCGAGGTAGATTTATAAAGTGAGCGAGGCGTGGAATTCAACAGTACGAGGGTTGGTTTATGGCAGAGACTTCGCAAAAGGCGACGAGCGATGTAGAATCTGACGGTTCTTTACATCAATTGCAGCACGAGAAAGCATTTCAGGAGGCTCTCTTCGAGGCATCGAAGACTGTACTGGCATGTAATGATTTTGAAAAAACAGCCCGACATATATTTGATGCTGCCTGTGCCATCACAGGCGCAAAATCCGGTTATGTGGCGCTGCTAAATGAGGTCGGTGATGACAATAAAGTATTGTTTCTGGAAGCAGGGGGTATGCCCTGCACTGTTGATGAATCACTACCCATGCCCATACGCGGGCTGCGCGGGGAGGCCTACAGAACACAGCGGGCTGTTTATGACAATAACTTCATGAACAGCGAATGGGTATCCTTTATGCCTGAAGGGCATGTTGCCTTGAAAAACGTGTTGTTCGCGCCGCTGAACGTGCAGGGGAAAACGGTGGGCATCCTTGGACTGGCAAACAAACCCGAAGATTTTACTGAAAATGATACGCGCATAGCAGAGGCTTTTGGACAACTGGCAGCCATAGCCTTGCAAAATAGCCGTACCCTGGAAGCACAACAACAAAACGAGCGGTATTTGCGCACCATACTCAATACCACGGCAGACGGTTTCTGGATGCTTGACATTTCCGGCAAGGTGATACAGGCCAATGAAGCCTATTGCCGTATGACGGGGTATACACAGGAAGAGATGGTCGGCTTGCATCTAAACGACATTGACGCCTGTGAGACGCCCGAAGACACGCAACTACACATCAAGCACCTGACAGAAAAGAGGGTTGATGTTTTCGAGACCCTGCACCGGCGCAAAGATGGCAGTCTATTTCCCCTGGAGATATCGGCGACGTTCATACCGGAATATGGCGGCCAGATTATCTGTTTCTGCCGCGATATCACGGGGCGCAAGGCGGCTGCAGACCGCATTGCCTTGTTGGGACACATGCTGGATGCCGCACCGGCCTCCATCACCATCCATGATACGGACGGCCATTTCCGGTTTGCCAACCGAAAAACCTACACCATGCACGGCTATGATAGCGAAGAAGAATTCAAAGCCGTGAACCTGCATGATCTGGATGTACCGGAAAGTGAAGCTTTGTTGGCGGAACGGTTTCGTATTATTGCGGAAAAAGGCGAGGCGCGCTTTGAGGTTGCCCACTACCGCAAGGATGGGTCCACGTTCCCGCTGGAGGTATTTGCAAAAACCATTGAGTGGAACGGAAA
>CAZBNU010000117.1:8575-11800 GCA_964493075.1 uncultured Nitrospirales bacterium
CCAGGCACAGAAAATGGAATCCATCGGACGGCTGGCGGGCGGCGTTGCTCACGATTTCAATAACATGCTAAATGTGATTTTGGGCAATGCTGATTTCATGCAGGAAGACTTGCCGAAAGATCAGACTGCTCTCCGGGAAGGCCTTGAGGAAATCAAGAAGGCGGCGCAGCGTTCCGCCGATTTGACCCGGCAACTGCTTGCCTTTGCCCGGAAACAAACGGTTTCTCCGAAGGTGCTTGATCTGAACGAGACCATCGAATCCATGCTCAAGATGCTGCGGCGGCTGGTTGGTGAAAACATCAAGGTGCGTTGGAAGCCCGCCATGTCCCTGGAATCGGTGCGCATTGATCCTGCACAGATTGATCAGATGCTTGCCAACCTGATGGTCAACGCCCGCGACGCCATTGGCAGCAAAGATGGCAACATCACTATTGAGACGGGGATGAGCGATTTTGATGCTGCGTTTTGCAAGGCCTATCCAGAGTTTGTGCCCGGAAAATTCTGCATGTTTTCCATAGCAGATAACGGCTGCGGTATGGACGAAGCCACCTGCAGCCAGATATTCGAACCTTTCTTCACCACCAAAGGCGTTGGCGAGGGCACCGGCCTTGGGCTGGCCACCGTATACGGCATTGTGCAGCAAAACAACGGCATTATCAATGTATACAGCGAGCCCGGGAAGGGAACCACCTTCCGTATCTACCTGCCGGTCTACAAGGACCGTACTGAAAACACCTCCCACGAAAAGTCGGTACACAAAATTCTCGACCCCGGCCACGAAACCATTCTGTTGGTGGAAGACGAACCCTCCATACTGAATATGACCAACAAGATGCTCAGCCGCATGGGCTATACCGTGCTTGCCGCCGCCACACCGGGCGAGGCCATTCACCTGGCACAGGAACATGCAGGCGACATCCATCTGCTGATGACGGATGTGGTGATGCCGGAGATGAACGGACGGGAACTTGCCAAGCGTATTTTGACGTTGTATCCGAAGATGTGCCGCCTGTTTATGTCCGGCTATACCGCCGATATTATCGCTCACCACGGGGTAATAGACGAAGGCATGGAATTCATCCAGAAACCGTTTTCCAAGAAAGATTTGGAACGGAAGTTGCGGGAAATATTGAACGCCTGAAGGCACATTCCCCCAGTCCTACCGTGTTAGGCTCTTACCGTTGCGTGTCTGACAATTTTTTGTAAGTTTGCCATTAACCACGAGGAACGCAAGGAATACGAAGGGGCAAAGACATGAAATCTGAAAGGCTTTTTAAGTGTTCACGTTGAACAACCCCTTTAGGGTTTATTCTCGCTGACTCCTTGACCCAGGGGCGTTGCCCCTGGCTAAAATTGAATGCACCCTTTCAGGGAAATATCGAGTAGAAATCGTTCGTTAATCAGGTAGAAGAAAAACACATTTTGGCCACAGGCACCACTTCTTCAGTGCGAAGTCACGGACAAAGCGTAGTACCTTCAGACATCCTGAACTCGTCGGAAACGCAAATGGCACTTTTTCTGGGCGCTACGTCATTCCAGTTTTTTCGGGCGTACGTGATAAAGCCGCAAAAAAGCGGGGACAGCCCTGGCGCATCAGGTCTAATATGTGATTTGCAGCGATTATACGCGCCGAGGGCAGTCCCCATTTTTTGCTTATCATTTGTAGGACAGACTGGGTTGCAGGCAACGCCTTCGTTAGATTTCCAGTGACTTCTTATGTCATCATACGCGAAAACAACGGGACAACACGCCATGGAACTACCAGAAATTCTCACTAAATTAACCACCTTTACCGGATCATTTCCGCGCGAGGCTCTCAAGGCGGCTGTGGAGAAACGTGAAGAGATCACACCGGAGTTACTTCGTGTTCTTGAGGAAGCCTGCGAGTGGGAACTTGATTATGATGAAAACGAACAAGACGCCGAAAGCAAATCCTTTTTCTGTCAATATGCGCTTTTTCTCCTTGCGCAGTTCCGCGAGCCCCGTGCTTATCCTCTTGTAATCAATCTTATGCATTTGCCCCAGGAAAAACTTGATGATTTAATCGGGGATACCATCACCGATAATCTGGACCGCATCCTGGCTTCGGTTTGCAATGGCGATACCAGCCAGATTGAAGCGTTGATAGAATCTCCCGAACCTTATGAGTATGCACGAGGCGCTGGTATTTCCGCACTGAAAATACTGGCGGCAACTGGCGACAAATCCCGTGACGAAGTCATGGCATATTATAAACAATTGTTTAATGACCGCCTGGAACGTTCCGATTCGTATGTCTGGAACGAGTTGATTTCCTGTGCCACCCGGCTACATCCCGAAGATGTGTATGATGAAATCGTTACCGCCTATAAAGAAGGGTTGGCAACTGACTTTTATATGTCTTTGAAAGATGTGGACAAGGTGCGCGCCATGAGCAGAGAAAAGGTGTTGGGACGGCTTGCCAACGCCACAACAGGTTATATTGAAGATACCGTCAAAGAGATGCATTGGTGGCACTGCTTCAATGAGAACAGCCGGCAAAAGCCGGAAACAGTTTCTTATCGACAGGCGCCGCCGGCGATTTCTGCAACGCCTGAAAAAAACATCGGGCCCAACGAACCTTGTCATTGCGGTAGTGGCCGCAAGTTCAAAAAATGTTGCGGGCGGATTTCCTGAATCTCTTTTACCACTTTGCAATACTGCCCAGGATAAGCATACTCAACCCGATAAGCAGCCAGTCGCCAAACCAGTGTTTCGCCTTTTCCGGATCTGTGCCCGTGCAGCGACACCCTCGGCACCCGCTGGCGTTGTCTAATTCCCCTTCGCCTTCCTCGCGCTCCCCTTCTTCCGGTTCAGGCTGCCCTTCACCGTCGGATTCCATAAGCGGCACCAGACGGAAAGAGATGGAGATCGAATCTCCGCCATCCAAAAGCACCGCCTTCCGGTCTACGGGATATCCCGGCGCATCGGCAATAACAGCATAAGGACCGGGAGGCACGTCAGGCAGGCGATAGACACCTGACCCATCGTCGGTAGCCACCACCGTGGACGGAATGGTGTAGACCGTCGCATTTACAATTACCTCTCCGGTAACACTGTCCTGTAGTGTGCATGTGAGGGTTGCAGTTCTTTCGCCTTCAACAACTTCGCCTTCACCTTCGACTACTTCCCCTTCACCTTCCACTACTTCGCCTTCACCTTCCACTACTTCGCCTTCACCTTCCACTACTTCGCCTTCACCTTCCA
>CAZBNU010000117.1:11900-11987 GCA_964493075.1 uncultured Nitrospirales bacterium
CTACTTCGCCTTCACCTTCGACAACTTCGCCTTCACCTTCCACTACTTCGCCTTCACCTTCGACAACCTCCCCTTCGCCTTCGACTA
>CAZBNU010000118.1:0-11786 GCA_964493075.1 uncultured Nitrospirales bacterium
CGTGACTGACCGTTTATTGTGAATATGACCTGTAGGCGATAACTACCGTCATTCCCGTGAAAACGGGAATCCATCTTGCGTGAACAGTTCCTATTGCGTCTTCTGGATTCCCGTTTTCACGGGAATGACGTTTGCGTTAGACACAGGAGATGTCTTTCGTTTTTTCCCGCGCCGCGCCTTCGTGGCTTTCGCGGGAATGTATGGTTGCGTTATGCGCACGACGGCCTCAATTTGTTATGCTTGATAGACAGTCGCAAACAATCAAGCGATGAATGTCAGGCTGGCCGATTACCATTAAAGGAAATCTAACGCGGGTGTTGCCCGTAACTAAGATTTGAATATTACATCGTCATTGCGAGGCACGAAGCAATCTGATCATCGCGTAGGCTATCGTGTAACGCCAGATTGCTTCGTGCCTCGCAATGACGGTTTCAACTTCTTGTTTTTGATTGCAGTTTCGATCCTATAAGGTAGTATCATGAAAAATATGAATATACCCGCCGTTGCCGTTCACCCTGGTGAACTGCTGCAACATGAATTCCTTGACCCGTTAGGGCTGACCCAGGCGGCGCTGGCAGCCCATATTGGGGTTTCCACCCGCAGGATAAATGAAATCTGCCGTGGCAGACGCGCCATTTCCGCCGAAACTGCATTATTGCTCTCAAAGGCATTGGGCACCACCCCGCAATTCTGGATGAATGGGCAATCCCTGTATGAATTAGCGTGTGCCCGCAAGAACAACCACCTCCCTGAAGTCGGACGAATTAGTGCCGTGCGATAGATGTTTCGGTGGGTTCCGCATCCGCTTCACCCACCCTACGCTTTCTTGTTGTCCCTATCCAAAAGCTGCCACGGCTTTTTCTGCAATGAGCACACCCCATTCCTGCACGAAATGACCGGCCTCCGGCACTTCAATGGGCGGAGGGCAGTTTCGGATAATGCGATGCAGGTATTGCATTGCGGGCGGACCGAGCACCGGGTCTTTCATACCCACAGCCATCAGGCTTTTCCCCTGCCACTCCTCTTGCCACCAGGTACGCGCTTCTTGTGACAACGCCGCGCCGGGCGCATCGGGATTATCAGGCACCATTTCCGGGAAACGGCGCACACCGGCCTTGTAGGTGACGTCCGGGAAAGGCGCTGCATAGGCCGCCGCCTCTTCCTCGCTGAGTTCCGGGACGGAGCGTTTCATCAGCCTGGCAATGTTCAAGTCGGGCTGGCTTCTGGCATACTCACGCCACGCTAAAAATCCTTTGCCTAACGGAATATCGCCCGTTCCCAATGTGGTGTTCATCACAAGAAGCGACGAAAATCGGTCTGGCATACTCATGGGTACTGTCAGCCCCAGCAGGCCACCCCAGTCCTGACACACCAACCGGATGTTTTGAAGGTTCAGATGCTGAATAAACGCCAGCAACATGTTGCGATGAAAATCAAAGGTGTAAACTTCGTCCTCAACAGGCTTGTCCGATTTTCCGAACCCGATGAAATCCGGCGCAATCACCCGATGCCCTGCACCAGTAAATACTGGTATCATTTTCCGATACAGATAACTCCAGGTCGGTTGTCCGTGCAGACACAGCCAGACCACATCGGCATCGGCAGATCCTTCGTCCACATAGTGAATACGGATTCCCTCGTATCCCGGCAACGCATCGAGGTAGTGGGACGCGAAAGGAAATTTCGGCAGATTCAAAAAGCGTTCTTCAGGGGTTCGCAGCAATTGCATGTTCGCTCCAGTCTATGATCGGTTCTTTTCTCTCCACGCATCCAGCGCCTTCATGTACCGTTCATCGTCTTTCCAGTCATGCGATTCAGGTTCCCCATCGCGCACTTTCCCTTCGGGATAATCCTTGCCTGCAACACTGGCTTCAACGCTGTCGTTCCATTCCAGGAATAAGGCCTTCATCCGGTTGAAAAGTTCAGGATTGTCTTTGGAAATATCTGTAGTTTCTTTGGGGTCGGTTTTCAGATTGTATAACTCGAAGGATGCGGTCTGTATGTTGGTTGCCACAATTTTGTAGTCATTGTCTACCAATGCCCCTTTTTCATGGAAGCGGAAGGGAATGGGCTTCTCACGCGACTCCAGATCACGCTCTAACAGGAGTTTCAGACTGGTCCCATCGGTGGGTTCCAGCAATGCCGCTTCCGGCAAGTCCAGCAGTTCGGCAAGGGTCGGGAATATGTCCATGGTGGCGGCGGGATAACTGGTGATGCGCGGTTTGATAGCGGCAGGCCATTCGATGATGCAGGGCACACGCAGTCCACCTTCCCAGACGGATCCTTTATTGCCGCGCAGGCCGCCTGTGGTTTCCGGCGTTATCTTGGTCAGCCCGCCGTTGTCGCTGCAATACCAGACCAGTGTGTTGTCGGCAACGCCCAGATCGCGCAGTCCCTGCCGCAATACGCCGACGCTCCTGTCGAAAGCCACCAACTCGCCGTGATGATGTTCGCTGTTCCGGTCAAGAGACTGAAAGGCCTTGCGGTCTTCTTCGCTGGCGTCCCACGGGCTGTGCGGCGAACCGTCCCAGATGACGGTGAAGAAGGGCTTGCCTGCCTCTTTGGTGGATTCGATAAATTTTAACGCTTCGTTGACAATGATTGATGAGGAATCCCCTTTGAACTGCTCAAAAACGCCTTTGCGGCTCATGAGCGGATCTCGGTCAAAAAAGTTGCTGACACTCACCCATTCATCAAAACCAAACGCACCGGGATTATGATCGTCCTCCGCAAGGATGGGAATGCCCGGCCCTTTCAATCCGTTCAGGTGCCACTTGCCGAAGTGTCCCGTGGCATACCCAACATCTTTCAACGCGGCAGGCAAGGTTTTCTCCTGTATGCGCAGGGCATACCCGTGGGTCTTCACGCCACACCGGTCGTTGCTGCGGCCAGTAAGCACCGTTGCCCGTGTTGGTGAACAGACCGGTGCGCCTGCGTAGAATCGGTCAAAGCGCAATCCGTTTTCAGCCATAGCGTCCAGGTTCGGTGTTTTCAATACGGGATGATTGTAATACCCCGTCTGTCCCCAGCCTTGGTCGTCAGTCATGATCAAAATAATGTTCGGTCGTGTGACTGTTTCCTGAGCACTGTAACCGGTTGCAGAAAAAAGGATCCCTGCAGAGGCGCAACCCGCTGCTTTCAGAAAATTTCTTCTTGTCGTTTTCATTTCATCTCCTTTGGGCCCCAATGCAGGTGTTACCCACAGCCCATTTTATATTAAAATAAGATGCGTGTAACCGTCATTGCGAGGCACGAAGCAATCTCTTTAACGAATAGGCCGTCGCGTAACGCCAGATTGCTTCGTGCCTCGCAATGACGGTGACGGTTGTTATTGTTGGGTTCATTTTTTGTGTCATTTTGCATAGAACTTCATTGTTAAGAACCCACATAGGAATCCGCGCCATCCGTCAGCCATTCCAGGGTGAAGCGAACAAGCATGTTTTCCGTGTGGTCGTCCTTTTCAAAGAGTAACCCTATCTCGCCATTTTCAAGTACGGTTAGGGTAGAGTATGCCGAATCACCAGCATAAATCGTTTTTCCCTCTGTCCAGGTTTTTCCCTCATCGTAGCTAATGCGTACTGTCATGTTCCGGCGTTTGTTTTTCGACTTGGCGTTGGAAAAGAGCAAGCGGTTTTTGTCATGACCATCTGCAACACTGGTGTATCGGATGATGCTGGCGTTGCAGGCGGGATCGATCAGCGTTGGGTCAGGCGCGGTTTCCCAGGTCTTGCCCTCGTCGGCAGAAATATGGATATACCGTGTACCTGCGCCCCGGACACGACTGTTGATCATCCATCTGCCGTCAACCAGTTCCACCACTTTCGACTCGTCTCCCGGCATGATCGGCGTATCAATGAAGAACCAGGTCTTGCCGTGGTCTTTGCTGCCGAAAAGATGCAGGCCGTTCTGAATGTTCACCATCGTATGCAACAACATTCCGGAACGGGTCTGAATGCCACGCCCCGAAGTAATGAATTTGAAGTCCTTCTCCCATTCAGGCTTGGTAATCTGAGGCGTGATGTCCACTGGTTCGCCCCAGGTTTTCCCATTGTCGGAACTCTTTACCACATACAGGTAATAGACATCCGGCGCTGCACCGTGATCCATGTAGTTGTAGAACATAAAAATATCCCCAGTCTCCCGGTCTACAATCATGGACGGATCAGACGCCGCCTTGCCGTATTCATAATCAACAACCGTCTCGATTTTTGACCAGGTGGCACCATTGTCCGCGCTACGCCGGACGACAATGTTAATGTCCTTGCTCTTCCCCAAGTCGCTGCAGGACGGTACGCGCTCATCAATGGCGGCCACAAGGTCGCCGTTCACCGCTGTTACCAACGCGGGAATCCGGTAGCAGGAGACGCCTTCCTTCATCGTTGTATTAAACAAGTCCTGATGCGCGAGTATACCGTCAGCAATTTCCGCTGCCTCTCCCATGAGCCCCGCGCCCAGTACCGTCAGAATTGCGAAAGAAAGCATTGTTTTATTCATGATGATTCCTTTGTGTAATGTTCGGAGTTCCACTGTGCCACAAGCACACAGCAAAATGCAATCGGGAAAAAGGGTCGAAACGCTAATGCCTGTCATGTAATAATGGTGCGCAGATACATAAACAATTCATGCTTTCGTAGGCGTACCTTCCCAGGTGCGCCAAAATGGACATGATAACCGTTTACACCAAGAAGAGGGCGCACCTGGGAAGGTACGCCTACGAAAAAGGAAATTTCATAATGAAAACAGCACTGGTATTCAGCCCTCATGCGGACGACGCAGCGGCGTTTTGCGGTGGTACATTGGCGAAGTTTGCAGCAGACGGCTGGAAAATTATATTGGTGCGCGTTACAGACGATGCAAAGGATTCTGTGGGTTTGACTGTGGAAGAAACCGTTAAGCGTAACACCGAAGAACTGCACGCCGCGGCAGAGATTATGGGGATCAGTGAGATTGTGGAACTGGGATTCCCGACGGATACCCTCGCCGATGTGAAGGAAACGGTGTTGCGTGAGCGTTTCGTGTACCTGTTACGGAAGTATCAGCCTTATACGGTATTCACCTTTGACCCTTTCGCGCCCAGCGAAGGCAATCTCGATCATATCCGGGTGGCGCAAGCCGTGGAAGAAGCCTTCTGGGTGTCCTGCTTTGATCTGCATCACCCCGAACATTTTGAAGAAGGCCTCGCACCCTTTTCGGTGTGTGAACACTGGTACTTCGGACGTCCCGTTGCCGACCAGAATCATGCGGAAGACATTACCGACTTCTTCCAGCAGCGGGTCGCGGCGCTGGCGGCGCATCGCACCATGATGCAGAACACCATCAACCAACTGGTGTTGCAGCTGCGCACCTTTGGCCGCCAATCGCCCATGCTCGAAGCCGCCAAGTCAGGCGACATGGAACAACTGCTGACAGCGGTGCTCTATGGACCGGCGTCGGAAGTGGGGGAAGCCGCCAATCTCGGTGAAGGCCGTCTCGCGGAAGCCTTTCGCGTAACCCGCTTCGGCGACATGGAGGATATGATCGAGGCAATAAGCGAACCGATTGCGGCAGAGGAGTAGCGTGTCGGGCTGATATGGAAAGTATGTGACAAGTAGAGTCAAACGCTCCATTAGCCCCCAAGGAGCAATAACAGCATTTTTTTATTTCATGGCATGTACTTTTCAATATCCAATGCGCCATGAAATACCCCCAATATATCTATAGTATCGTCAGCATTATGAAGGTATGCAATTCGATAGTGCCCATACAACAGTACGCGTATATCTCCTTCGGGTTCTTCCCGATACTTGCTCCCGCTTTGAGGGTATTCAGTCAACAGTTGTACTTTTTCGTAAATACCCGAAATGACACGGTGCGCAGCCACAGGATTATCGATGGCGATATACTGGTATATATCTTGCAGCCAATCGAAGGCGCCATCTGTCCATCTTATTGTTGCCATGTCTGAATGCGCTGCTTGAGTTCTTCGTTTGAAATAACCCGTCCCGAACGTACATCTTCCAGCCCCCGTCTTACCATGCGTTCAAACGCCAGTTCGCGCATAATTTCCTCGTAACTGGCATCATCTGGCTGTGATTCAATCACCTCTTCCATTATTTCCTTAACTGTTGCCATGGCTTTCTCCTGACAAATGCTTAAGTGACCCTTACAATTGCCGAATCTTGAAGCACATAGTATCATACACGGCAGCATTGTGAAAACAGATATTCGAATTTTCCCGGTGGACTTTGAGCCTTGTATGAACGGCAATGTGGGTCATTCCGCTTTTTTTGGGGACAACGGTTTGACACACGCCGTTTTTTTTTGATAAACTACGGTCATACCTGTTGAGCGGGAATAACTCAGTGGTAGAGTGCAACCTTGCCAAGGTTGAAGTCGCGAGTTCAAATCTCGTTTCCCGCTCCATTTTTTTTTGTTTCCCCTGTGGGCCGTTAGCTCAGTTGGTAGAGCAGGTGACTCTTAATCACAAGGTCACAGGTTCGAATCCTGTACGGCCTACCAATTTATATATAAATGCAAGGCTTGATACCGTTTTTGGCGGGGCGTGCGCGAAAAGTTGCCCGCCCCGCTGAATTGTATTGCTAAACTGCCGCACGAAACAACGAGTGCAGCGTGTGTTCATGTTGTCGTCGTTGAATCAACGCGGGCGAGTGGCGGAATTGGCAGACGCGCTGGATTTAGGTTCCAGTATCGCAAGATGTGCGGGTTCAAGTCCCGCCTCGCCCACCAGGTAAACAATCATTGGAAGTGAGACCCACTATGACAGACCAGGAAAAAGACGTACAGGAAGAATCGCAGGATCAGGCCACGGATGCAGCAGTGGAAGAAAACACGGATGCAACAGAGGTCATGGACAGCGAAGGCTATGAATGGAAAGAACCGCCCACCTTTGACATCAGCCACAAGGAAGCGTGCGTCTGTGAGGTTAAAGTCACCATTCCCAAGGCCAACCTCACCGCCATGCTGGATGATGTGTACGAGGAAATGAACGACGGCGTGCAGGTGCCGGGCTTCCGACGGGGCAAGGCGCCGCGTAAACTGCTTGAAAAACGCCTGGGCAAGTATGCCCGCGCTTCCGCAGTGGAAAAACTGGCGGACCATGCTGCCCGCTTGCTTATGGAACAACACAAACTTACCCCCATCAACCAGGCGGATGTTGAAGGGCTGGAAGACGCGGAAAACATCCCTGAAGACCAGGATTTGTCTTATACCCTCAAGTTTGAAACCCACGGAAAATGCACCCTGGGCGACTACGAAGGCTTGGAAATTGAAAAACCGGTCTATGACGTGCCGGACAGCGATGTAGATTCCACCATCGAATCCATGCGCACCCGTTACGGGCGGTTTGAGCCGCTGGAAGACGGTGTCGCCGAAAATGGCGACCAGGTCATCATTGATTTCGCCGGCAAGGTTGACGGCGAGGACTTCGAAGGCAACAGCGCCGAAAATTATCCCTATATTCTGGGCAGTCAGCGGTTCGCCCCCGAAATGGAAGCTGCCATTCTGGGCAAGAAGGCTGGTGAAGAGACTACCGCCGACGTTACCTTCCCGGAAGACTACCGCAGCGAAGAAATCGCCGGTAAGACGGCCACTTTTGAAATTAAGATCAACGAAATCAAGCGGCGGGTGCTGCCTGAACTGGACGACGAATTTGCCAAGCGCGTCGGCCATGAAACCGTGGACGAAATGCGTGATGCCATCCGCAAGCGCATCGGCGAAAACGCCGACGAACAGGTGAAGGAATTCATGCAGCAGCAGGCACGCATGAAACTCATTGAATGCAGCACCTTTGAACTGCCTCAGAGCCAGGTGCAACATTTTATTGACTCGGAAT
Source organism: uncultured Nitrospirales bacterium (assembly GCA_964493075.1). Lineage (GTDB taxonomy): Bacteria > Hydrogenedentota > Hydrogenedentia > Hydrogenedentales > CAITNO01 > SLFT01. Next base: position 7,832 of record CAZBNU010000118.1, read on the forward strand.
ATCAGAGTATGGAACAACGCCTGATGCAGCAACATGTTGCTGCAGACGACATTGAAGAACACCGTGAAGAAATGAAAAAGGCCGCAGAGGAACAGGGCATGACCATGATCAAGTCCATGTACGCCATCCGCGCCCTCGCCGAAAAAGAAGGCATCACCGCCACGGAAACTGATTTCGAAGAGTATGCCCAGAATATGTCCGCAGGGTACCAGCAGAATCCCGAAATCATGAAGGAATATCTGCTCAGCGACGACATGCGCAGCATGACGGAATTCCAGATCGTTGAGAATAAGTCGCTGGATAGAGTCATTGAAAAAGCGAAGATTGTGGAAAAACCTGTCACCGACGATGAGGACGCAGCGGAAGATGCCGGTGAAAAAGAGGAAGAAGCCGATGCATGATCGTTCTGAGGAACATAGCCGCAGTGGAGACCTGTATTGGGGCGGCGTAACCGGTATTTCGCCCATTGATCCGCAAAATGTGACCATCTACCAGCAGACCAGCCGCGGCGAACGCGCCTATGACATCTACTCGCGTCTGCTGGAAGACCGTATCGTTTTCCTGGGATACCCGGTGGATGACAATGTCGCCAACTACATCATTGCTCAATTGCTGTTTCTCGAAGCGGAAGACCCGGACAAGGACATCAATCTTTACATCAATTCCCCCGGCGGCAGCGTCACCGCAGGTCTTGCCATCTACGACACCATGCAGTACATCCGCCCGAACATCACAACGATATGTCTGGGGCAGGCCGCAAGCATGGCCGCTGTGCTTACCGCTGCTGGCACCCCGGGCAAGCGCTTCTCCCTGCCCTATGCCCGTTTCCTGCTCCATCAGCTCATGGGCGGCGTGCGCGGTCAGGCAACGGATATTGATATCCAGGCGCGCGAAATCGTGCGCATCGGCGAAATGATTGATGAAATTCTGGTTAAACACACCAATCAAACCATCGAAGTCATCAAGCGGGACAGTGACCGCGATTTCTTTATGGGCGCACACGAAGCCAAAGAATACGGGCTGATAGACGAGGTGCTGGAACGCCTACCGGTGCAAAAGAAAGCATAAAGAGAAGTGCTTGCCTCGCGCAAAACTTGACCTACACCCTTGAAAACAGGCACAATATGCGATGTTGGACGGTAACAGTCCGATAAATTGTTGACAGAATGCGCAAAATTAAGATATTATAAGAATACGCAGCATATGTGCAGGCCCCCCTTGGGGGTACAAAAAACCGATACCACAGGAGAAGATGAAGTATGGCGCCGCCACCGCGTTCGCGCTCTAACATTCCGACCTGCTCCTTTTGTGGCAAACGCCACGATGAAGTTGCCAAGCTGATTGCCGGTCCAGATGTCAATATCTGTGACGAATGCGTCAAGCTTTGCAATGAAATTGTGGCTGAAGACCGTGCCCGCAAGCGGAGCGGTCCTGCAGTGCATGTGCCCGCCCCCCGTGAAATCAAGGACTTCCTTGATCAGTATGTGGTGGGACAGGAACGGGCAAAACGCATCCTTTCCGTTTCAGTGCATAATCACTATAAGCGCCTGACAACGGGTTCCGAAGTAGACGGTGTGGAACTGCAAAAGACGAATGTGCTGCTTATCGGTCCTTCCGGTTGCGGCAAAACCCTGCTGGCGGAAAGTCTGGCAAGGATGCTGGACGTGCCCTTTGCCATTGTGGATGCCACCACCCTCACCGAAGCGGGTTATGTGGGCGATGACGTGGAAAATGTCATTCTGAAACTGCTGCAGAACGCCGATTTTGACAGTGCCCGCGCCGAAACCGGCATTATCTACATAGACGAAATAGACAAGACGGCACGCAAAAGCGACAGCCCCTCCATCACCCGTGATGTATCGGGCGAAGGGGTGCAGCAGGCCTTGTTGAAAATCATCGAAGGCACCGTAGCCGCTGTACCGCCCCAGGGCGGACGCAAGCACCCGCAACAGGAGTGCATTCATGTGGATACGCGCAATATCCTGTTCATCTGCGGCGGCGCTTTCAATGGCCTGGAACAGATCATCCGCAAACGCACTGGCAATAATGCCATCGGATTTAATGCTGAAATCAAATCAAAAGAACATCGTCGCATTGGCGATATCCTGGCGATGGTACGCCCTGAAGACCTTATCAAATACGGCATGATACCGGAGTTTTCCGGACGGCTTCCAGTGCTGGCAACCCTTTATGACCTGTGTGGCGAAGACTTGGAACGCATCCTGATTGAACCCAAAAATGCCTTGACACGGCAGTATGAAAAACTGTTCCAGATGGAAAAGGTCAAACTCGAGTTCCAGAAGGAAACCATTGCCGCCATCGCCAGGAAAGCCATCACCCTGGAAACAGGTGCTCGCGGCCTGCGTTCCATCCTTGAAGAGGCCATGCTGGAACTGATGTTCGATATCCCCAGCCGCAACGATATTCGCGAAGTCATTATCACCCCGGGCGTCATTCTTGAAGGGGAAGACCCCATCATCGTATACGAACGGGACAAGCGCAAGGAACTTGCCGACGAAAAGGCAAACTCCGCATCTGCATAAAGGGGAAATAGGTAGGACGGGTAGAACAGTGGCGCATTACTGGTTTGTCCTGTCCACTTTCCCACCAAAACGAGCGTTTCCCGCAATCCAGTTTACCTCCACAACCTGGAATAATTATGAATGATAAGCAAAAAATGGGGACTGCCCTCGGCGCATATACGTGCTTAAAATCACATGTCGCATCTGCTGCGCCAGGGCTGTCCCCGCTTTTTTGCGGCTTTGACACACACGCCCGAAAAAATCGGGGACAGTTCCGCCGCCAGCCCTTGCCTGCGAGAAAGCGATCTCGCATGAAATCAGGAATTCATTATTCCCTCCGTCAATATTTGAAATTGCGACGGGAACAGTCCCCATTTTTTCTTATCCTACACACAACACCACCCATTCCTGCTATACTATGCACCCACCCAATTTGTCACATTAAACTGGAGAGATATTTTTTATAATGCCCCGAAAAAAGAAAATGGAAACGGAAGCGGAACCGGTTTTTGCACTGCCATTGCTGCCACTGAAGGATACGGTTGTATTTCCCAAGATGGTGGTGCCCCTCTTTGTGGGACGGCCCGGCTCCGTGGCAGCCGTCGAACAGTCGCTGGAGGAAGGCGTCCCTCTCTTTCTATGTGCCCAAAAAGACCCAGCCGAGGAAGCCCCCAAGCCGTCAGGCATGTTCCGCATCGGTACTGCCGCAAAAATCGTGAACGTGCTTCGCCTGCCCGACAATTCCCTGAAGGTCGTGGTGGAAGGACTGGGACGCGCCCGCGCCAGTTCATTTGATCTTGAAGGACTCCCATACACCGCCGAGGTGGAGAAGGTGGTCATGCGCCTGCGCTCCGGAAAGCAAATTGAAGGGTTGATGCGCGCCGTACTGCACCAGTTTGAGGAATATGTGCGGCTTACAGGCCGTATCGCACCGGAAATCTTCATGACCATTCAGGGCATGGACGACCCGGAACTGTTCGCCGACACCATCTGTGCCTTCCTGTTCATTGCCGTGGAGGAACGGCAGGAATTGCTTGAAGGACTGGACGTGGTGAAGCGGCTGCACCGTATTTCGGAGCTGCTCATGCGCGAAAACGAACTCGCGGAAATTGAACAGCGGGTACGTAACCGCGTCCGTGAGCAGATGGAACGAGGCCAACGCGAACATTATCTGCAGGAACAGTTGCGGGTTATCCAGCAGGAACTGGGCAGCCGCGAAGATGGCGGCAATGAATTCACTGAACTGCGCACCATGATTGATAAGGCGAAGATGCCGCCCAACGTGAAGGAAAAGGCGGAGCGGGAATACCAGCGTTACGAGCGGTTGCCGCTCATGAGTCCGGAAAGCGCGGTGTTGCGGGGCTACCTCGAATGGCTGTGTGACATGCCGTGGTCAAAACGCACCCGCGATTCCATTGATCTTGCCGCAGCCC
>CAZBNU010000119.1:0-11745 GCA_964493075.1 uncultured Nitrospirales bacterium
CCTTCGCTAGATTCACCTTCGCTAGATTCACCTTCGCTAGGTTCGCCTTCGCTAGGTTCGCCTTCCTGCTCGCCTTCGCCTTCGCTAGGTTCGCCTTCCTGCTCGCCTTCGCCTTCCTGTAAATCACAACTAACAGAAAGATAACGATCCGTAATACCCTCGTTGCCAGCTGAATCCGAAACAAAATAGCGCAGCACATAATCACCGGAAACATGTGCGTAGTCGCTATTGAAGTCGCTTTCGATGGCTGCAAGTGTCGTGTTGGAATATAGCTGCAGCGTTTCGCTCCAGATGCTTACCATGATATCCTCGGGATACAACTGCCAATCAATACTTCCCTCGCAGACATCCATAACTGACAGAAACCCAACCTCGACATAGGGCTCACAATTTGAAAGCGATACTGCGTCCCCGCCATCCAGAACAATCATCGGTGGTAATGTATCTACAACAGAAACCGTGCGAATCATCCCAGCCGACGCATTGCCCAACGCATCTTCCACAGCATAGGATATTTGATAAACGCCGGGAACAGACGTGTCTATGGCATCTCCTGTAACGACAATACTGTTCGAAACATCACCTTCACACACATCCATCGCAGTGGCGCCAGCGTCATTGTAGATTTCAGTACATTCAACCGTTATAGTACTGTCTCCCAGAAGGGTGATTACTGGCGGTGTTTCATCCACCACAGTCACTGTCCGAACAACCTGCGCAGCAGGATTTCCGGCAGTATCAGTCACATTATAGGTAACCACATAGGTGCCTGGAACAGTGGCATCCACAACATCGCCGCCAATTACAATGCGCTCGGAAATATCGTTGCCATCATCCTCCGCCGTAGCACCTAGTTCTATATAGGAAGTGCCGCATGTAACGGTTATCTGTTCCTCCCCAATCAACGTAATAACAGGAATCAAGCCAAAGAGATCCTCCACCTCATTCCACATTGCATCTACATCGGCGCCCCATGTATCAATCAAGTCCTGTAATGTTACGCCTCCCCAGTCCGTGTCCGGGTCCATTAAACTTTCACCAGATTCGGTCTGAAGCAGATACATATCTCCCGGTCCCGGCAAATCATCTCTCGAAAACTCCGTATCGGCAATCAAGCCTCCCACAGTTTCAGCCAGTTCCGTACTCAGCCCATAAGGTTCAAGGAGGGAAATTAAGTAGTCCCAGTTCAAATCGGCAAGCGAAAGGCCTTTGGACAATTCAACAAAGTAGTCAGTCTTAAAAAAGAAACCAACAATCTGGGTGTCATGAGACATCATGCCGGCAATCAGATGTTCCGTGCTTCTATTGTTCTCGAAGGGTTGTCGAAGCGAACCGCTGGGGCCAATAAGTTCCTGGGATACACCCCACGTAATGTGCCCGCCAAACTCAAGCATGAAACTGGCAAGATCGCCAAGGGTTTTGTCTTTCCATAGAGTACCTAAGCCGTATTCCGCTGTAATTTGTTCGTTAAGCAGATCGCCGCCGATCGCAAGAATCTGATTTGCGAGATTCTTCATGGGTTGTGCGGCGGCAATGATTGCTGCCTCTTTTTCCCAATATTTTGCCAATGTCCCATGAACATAGGCAAGAGTGCCATAGAAGGCATCCTGTATCGGTTTGACAGGGCCTATGGTGGGATGTACAAATGTATCTGGAAGACACATCAAACGAGCGAGCAGATCCAGCGCCGCGCTTTCAGGAATGCCATCTTCATTTAAATCCCATGTATCATAGTCATGCATAGAAGGCATTGTATTGCCCGTATCAAATTGTTGAATTACATCAGCAATTGCACGACCACCCGTCGTCATGGTAGACACGCCCCAATCATCAAAAAATTCAGGACAGGGATTAGGGCCAGCAGAAACCCATAAATTTACAGGAGTTCCTTCGTTAACGTTTTCCCCGGGATAGGGGTTCTGATCGGAAACCTGGCCGTCTGGAATGTAATCATTATAAAAATATATTACGTCTCCAAGGGTCAACCCGGCAGCAATAAGTAAAACCTGTGCCTCCTGTAAGGACAACAGTGATACATTAGGAACCAGATTCTTTTCAACAGCAACACCGTCACCGCTTGCGGCAGTAGCAACATGAACAGAAAACCAAGCCGTGAATAACACTGCTAATATCAAAAAGACTCTCATTATCAGTTATTTCCTATCAACACGTATCCATTCCGCACGCATACACCCAGTCCGGCAACATTATCCCATAAATCACCTATAACATCCTAACGTGATGTTCAAAACCGTTGTTACTCGACTTCCGTTACAAAAAAGTAGTCGTAGCCCTGTAATCCGATCCATCCGAACATAACAGCGCGGCGGAACGTCCTGAAACGCCGCCGCGCTTGTTCTTTATCTGTTTGATATGGCTATTGCCTTCTGTAGGTGGACCATGCCAGTAACAACATCAGGCTGAGACCGAGCAGCAACCAGTCTCCCATGAAGTGCTTGATGGTTTCTGCAGGCGACTTGCTCTTGTTGCAGCGCGCACAGCACCCACCCTCGGGTTCGCCGCCACTTGCCGCAACAAGTTCCTCCCGACTAAGTTGGCCGTCGCCATCGGTATCAATGGCATCAAATTGGGTCTGCTGCAATTCCGGCACTGCCGAAGAAGCTTCTCCAAAACCCAACTGTCCATCGCCATTGGCATCTGCGTTTTCCAATTGCTCCAACAAGGTGGCCGCAAGGTCCTCAATGGACATTTCGCCTTCGGTCGGTTCACCCTCGGTCGGTTCGCCTTCGGTCGGTTCGCCTTCGGTCGGTTCACCTTCGGTCGGTTCACCTTCGGTCGGTTCACCTTCGGTCGGTTCGCCCTCGTTCGGTTCGCCTTCGGTCGGTTCACCTTCTCCTTCTTCGGGTTCGCCTTCTTCGGGGCAATTGTCTTCAACCGTGACGGTGCGTAGTACTTCTTCGGCGGCATTTCCGGCAGCATCTGACACGTTGTAGGTAATGACATAAGCGCCCGGCACCGTCGTATCCACGATATCACCGCCAGTTACAATGCTCGCTGTCACGTCGCCATCAACATCATCCGTTGCCGTCGCACCTGCGTCCGTGTAGATACCATCACAATCCACACTCACAGACGCTTCACCGATTAGGATGACTACCGGCGGCACACCATAAGCACCGCCTTCATCGGCCCGCATCCACGGGACATCAAGGGTATTACCCACGGCATCCTCAATGCCTGCATCAACGGTAATTTCGATGTCGCCGCCATTAAACATCTCGCCGCCGTTCCAAGTCAGCAGATAGGTGAAGGGCAGGTCTTCATCGGTACTCAGTTCAACCGCATCCGGGTTATCCGCGAGAGTGCCCTGGCCGGAACCGGACAACGTGTAGTTGGCCGGGGTCAGGACGCCGTTGCCCATCTCCTTGCTGAACCGAACCTTTACTGTACGACCTGCCATGTCGTTGTTTACCCATACTTCCATGAGATAGGGTTTCTCTGTGTCCACCACGTAAACGCGACGTGTGACCTGTTCTGCCTGGTTGCCAGCAGCATCGGCAACATCATAAGTGATGGTATACATGTCCATAACATTTACATCCACCACATCACCACCGACAACGATATCCTCGGTCAGATCGCCAGCGCAGCTGTCTGTCGCGGTCGCACCTTCGTCCACATAGTCGTTACCCAGTTCAACGGTAACTTCCGTTGTGCCCGCCAACGTAATCACCGGCGCGGTGCTATCCACCACATTCACGGTACGCGTTACCTGCGCCGCAGCATTCAACGAAGCGTCGGCAACATCATAACTGAGTGTGTAGGCGCCCGGTATTGCCGTATCCACTTCACCGCTGACTTCAACCGCGTCCGTCAGATCGCCCTCACATACGTCGGTTGCAGTGGCGCCGGCATCTTCGTACTCCCCGCCGCATTCCGCCGTTGCGGGATTGTCGCCGAGAAGGGTGATCTCCGGTGCGGTGCTGTCCACCACATTCACGGTGCGTGTCACTTCCACCGCTGCATTACCGGCCAGGTCGGTGACGTTATAGGCAATGACATACACGCCTGCCACGCCGGTATTCAGCACGTCACCACCTACGTTGATGGCCGCAGTGAGGTCACCATCACAATCGTCCGCAGCAGTCGCGCCGGCATCTTCATAGGCTTCGCCGCATTCCACCGTCACCTCAGCGTCCCCAAGCAGGGTAATAACAGGCAACTTGGTATCGGCAACATCCACCGTGCGCGTCATCTCCACGGCCACATTGCCCGCGCCATCGGTCACATTGTAGGTAACGATGTAGGCGCCGGTAATAGACGTATTAACGGGATTTACCGTAACGATGTTTTCGGTAATGGTAAAGTCGCAATTGTCATAGGCAGTAGCGCCAGCATCGGTGTAGGCGCTGCCGCATTCCACCGTTACAGGATCGCTTCCAATGAGCGTAATCTCCGGCGATGTCATATCGGGATAGCATTCATGGGTGCCGATGGTGTTCAGCGTCGGCGGATAAGTCACAATCGCCTCTTCCAAATCAAACACAATGGAAGCTTCGTTCCTTATCAGGACGTCATCTGCAAGACCTGCTTTTGACCGCACACGGAAGTGTACAAAGCCCCTGCCGCGTCCAGTGTCATCTTCGGGCGGCAGGAAGCCAGCATTGATGTCATCGGGCAGATTTTCTGTTACGGGATCAAGCGTACGGAACGCGAATACAACGCTGCTACTCAAAGGATCAAAAGCGGATTCAAGACGCAGCAGCCAAACACTGTCATTGCCTTCGCGCCAGTCATCAATCATCTCTTCACCAATGTAATTAGCCGTATCTTCAGGAACCGCGTGGACATTACCGCCCCAACCAAATTCAAGTACCTGCAGGGTGGACAGGTCCATATTCTCGTCAAGTTCATCTGTAATGAAGACTTCCTGGGCCGGGAACGCTTCCAACTTATCTATGCCGCCCATGCGTTTGTCTATCGCTGTTTCGTCGGACACCACGATGGTAACCTCTACGCAGCCGTCCACCGAACCACAGAAATCGTCAAGGCGCGGCTCCACGGGAACCGCTTGCCAGCCGTCCACATACACCACCACAGAATCTGTCCGGGGAGCAGGCAGACAGAAGAAACCGTCTTCAGCCGTTATAGCGTCAGTACCGGCGTTGGTCTGCACCAGTCTGCCTTCGAGGGGCAAGCCTTCTTCGTCCACTACATAGCCCTGCACGCAGGAATCGAGGTCATGATTCTCGAAGTAGACAATGTAGTCAAGCCATTTACCGGCTTCAATAATGCCTTCATCGCCGAAACCGGACAAGGCAATCTTTTCATTCGGGTCGCGAGGTCGAATGACCTGCGTAGTAGTTTCAAACTGCCGATCGAGGTCCTCTTCCGTCGGCATGGGCGGTCTGGGCGGACGCGGCGGACGCGGCGGACGGTTGCCCTCGCCTTCACCTTCCTCTTCGCCTTCACCTTCACCTTCTTCGCAGCATTCCTCAGGCATGTCTGACGGGAATATGCCGGACCAATCCTTATCTACGCCAACAAACTTATCCGTCTCTTTTTCGGGCAATATCGCGTCTAGGAATCCGATAGAGGCTGAAGCAAGTTCTCCTGATGTACCCGTGATATAGCGTACATTCCAGTCGTTGGCGGCATCAATGTCGCCACTGTCATCTTTGGACCAGGCAACCATATAGGCTGTCCCGTTCCAAACAATACTGGGCGCTTCCATCAGCAGACCGGTATCAAGGGTCGCGGGTGCAGACCAGGTTGTCCCGTTCCAGATTGACATCAACAAGGAATAGCCGTCGTCATCGTCATGATTCAACCAGACGGCAACCACCTCTCCACCATTTCCGGCGGCAAGCGCGGGTTTGGAATCAAATCCCGAAACTACGGCAATCGCCTGCGTTGCAGACCAAGCCCCACTGTCTTTCACAGCAAAAACGATGTCCGCAATCCGGCTGGCATCCTCAATTTCCGTGACAGACGAGGTATCAAAGTCCAAACCGTCAGAAGACGCGGAAGACCATGCTGTCACCACAGCGCCATTGGAATCCACAACCGCAGCAAGGTCTGTATTGAAATCTTCATCCGTTACTGTAACCGGCACCGTCCAGGCTCCGCTTACATACGCCGATTCAACAATCTTTGCTCCCAGTTCCCCGGCTTCGCGGGCTTCCTGAAGAGCGAGCATCATCGTCGTACCAGCGACATCCACCAGCACAGGCGCATCTTCGCTTAACAGATTGGATGCAATGCCGTCAGGCAACACAAGGTTGCCAACTGCGGAACCATAATGCACCTGCGCATCACCAGCCTTACGCCTCTTGGTGCTGTTTATGCTTTCCAATATCTGAACGTCATCTTTTTCATACATGCCAAGCGACTTAACCGCATCTTTGGTAATGGTCACTATCGGCTGGTCAGCATCTGTAGCATACGGAACCAGCAGCATCTGTTTGCCGCAATTGGTTCCCCAGCTCTTTTCAAAGTCTTTCTCTATACACCATAGTAATTCGCCACGCCCTTCCAGGGTGATGCAGTAACCCTGCGCCGACAACTGGCCGGAACCAATCTCGTATAGGAATTCGACCGTACCGGTGGCAGTGGCTTCACCCTGTGCTGCTCCTGCAGCAAGACTCGCCGTACCCGTTGCACCGGCCGTTACTGAAATTGTAACGTCACCGCCACTTGGTAGAACGGTAAGCGTCCTCCAGCGTAGACGGCCGTTGATTTCACCGCCAATGGTTGGCGCAATATCCACGCTTCCCACCGGTATCCCGGCAATGACAATCGGTATCGTCGGCAGGGAGAAGGTCTTGGAAATGGACGCACCAAGGCGCGCGTAGGCATAATCAAAGACGTATGAACAGGGTTCAGGCATTGTCGGATGGGGTGCCCAGAACGCACCGACGGTAGCGTTGCCGCTTCCCTCGACACTGTCAGAGAAACTCACACCTATGGTGATGCCGCCGGAGCGCATCGCATAATCACAAGTGTCTTCACCGCACAACTCGCCGCCCAGTTCCCAGCCATAACGGCCACCTATAACCGGAATCCATGACGGAAGGCTCTTGAACTGCCTGAACGTGTGCGATATGCACGCCTTGTTGATTGTAGTCAAGGGCAGAATGCCCTTGGGTTCTTCTTCTGGAATCGGTATCCAGACCGCACCTGCCTTGCTCTCCGGCAACGACGAATAATACAGATCCGTATCATCCTCTCTGTTTGCCGGGTCGTAGGCCAGCCATACCAGTACCGGCGTACCATCCGCACCGACAAGAATTGCCGGTGCGTAATCGAGATAGGTATTTCCTGTCAATGCCACTGGTGTTGTCCAAGACAGCGATGTACCGTTCGGGCGAGCATAAGCCCACTCAATTCCGGCTTTTTCTGCCACACCAGCATCCAATGCAGACTGCCAGGCCGCAACAAGCCCTTCAGACCCAAAGAGATTATCCGACCATGCAAGATCAATATCGGAACCGCCTGCGTTAGCAAGCACATCTGCCTCGCTCCAGGCACCGCCTTCCCACTTGGCCCACCACAGGTTTTGCCCGTAGTGCCAGACCATGTACACATCGCCAGCCCCATTCGTAGCAAGCACTGGATCTGTACCTGGGGTCAGCGGTTCGACAATCGGCGCTTCATCCGCAGCCACAATGGGTTGCGCAAACAATGCCAGGTTCAGCACGTCTTGCTGGTTCTGCACAACCACCTCAGTCGGCGAAGCAAAATAGTGGCCTTCTGCGTAGAAACTGTACGTGCCGTCTACGATGCCGTCAAAGATGAATGCGCCACCTGGTCCAGTTACAGTTTCGTAAATCACCTCTGCGCCGTAAGCAGCGCCCGTGGCCGGATCCCACTCGCCCTCATCGGGAATGTCGGGCCCGTCTATCTGGGCACGGATGTTCACGCCTTCAATGGGCGCCCCCGTGTTTTCGTTAAACAACGCACCCGTAATGGCCGCCACCGGCGCTTCGTACACCGTGGCGGAAATAAGTTCCATCAACGCGTCCATGTCATAGGCATCCTGACCGCGCAATCCAAGGATGTCCGCATAGCGGCGGAGGGCGTCCAGATATTCGCACCAGGTGTCGCCCAATTCATCTTTCAACAGCGGCCACAGTGTTGCCCACACGCTGTCGCTGACGTCGTCGGGACGCATTTCCGTCTCGAAGTCATCCCAGTAGAGCGCCACGTTGCAGTTCTCGTCGGACAACGAACCCAGCGCAAAGAAGATGTCCCGGTTGCTGGTCAGGAAGTAGATCGGTATCCGGTTGCGAACACCCGGCGCCAGTACGCTTGGGTTGCCCACGGGACTCACGCCCAGCACCTGAATAGCGCCATACTCCCACGGACGGTCGCCGGACAGGCGCATCGCCGTTCCATCGTCTATCTTGGCGTCCTTGGTGTACCTGCTGGATACCACGAAGAGAGGCGCTGCCATATCCATGTCGCCCACGTTCGCATACTCCAGCCATAGTGTGTAGACACGCCCGTTCCGGAACTGGGACGGGGCTTCCAGGAAGGCCTCCAGCACAGGACCCACGGCATTGGTGCCGTCCTGTATGTCAAATGCCGCTGTCAGCATTTGCTCCGATGCATCCGGCCATATTGCAACCACATTCGCGGTCTCAACAGGCAGGCCGGAAAGGTCGCAGGTGAAAGTCATCTGCGTTGCCTTTTGTGATAACACCGTGCCAGAACGCAGCACTGCACCACCTGCGGAACGCAGTTCCACTGCCATACCCGGAACAAAACCAGCGCCATAAAGGTTCGCTGTGATCGCGCCGGCATTCAGGGCACTTGAAGGGGATATGTCAGACAAATACTTATCAACCGCCATGCACTCAAGGGTATATGCACCGGAAAGGAATTTGTTCCATTCGGCATAATACAGACTGAAGAACAAGGTGCCCGAAACAGGGCCCGGAATGATAATGTCGTAGGCCGTGCCATTGGCCACAGGACGGGCAACCCAGTCAGCATTGGCAAGCACAGGCTGGACATTTGCCTTGGCGATAAAACGCCACTCACCAATGGCGTTATCAGGAGTTAGGCGAACCACCACGTTGTCTACCAGGTTCGTGCCCAAACTCAGCCGATAGTCCACATACGTGAAGTTGGGCGCATCGCCGGTCACCGTTTCGCCGAGACCAATCGGGATGGCATCGCGGGTTGCAATAGCACGCAATCCCGTCTGCCAGACCAGCGTATTGCCATTTATATGGCTGGTGGCCACTTTCGATCCATCCGGTGAAAATGCTGCGGACAACACACTTGAATTGTCCGGATGCTGCAACGTCATGACGACGAGATTGCGTGTGGCATGCCAGATTATGGTGCTGCCGTCAGCGCCTGCGCTCAACACATAGTTGCTGTCAGGGGAGAAGGCAACGGCATTCACCGCCTGTCCATTATGACCGTTGAATTCGAGGACTTTACTTTCCGTGCGGGTATCCCATATCTGGATCGCGCCATTTGTGCTACCCGTGACAACACGCCGTGCATCAGGTGAAAACGCCGCAACGGTGACGCCGCTGACGCCGGTATTAAATGTTGCCAGCAGGTCGCCGGTCTTGCCATCCCATACACGCGCCCGGCCATCACCGTTGCCGGTTACCAGCCTGGAACCGTCCAGGAAGTATTCTGACGAGATAACGGCCGCTTCATGGCCGCCGAAGTATACCGCCTGCAATCCTGTATTCAGATCCCAAGCCACCCCTTCGCCATTATTGTACCCGGCAAAGACCTGGTCGCCATCGGGCGAGAAGGCCACCGTGTTGATGCCGGCGCCTGTGGTCTGCACCATGTAGGAAAGCTGCTCGCCCAGGGTGCTGTCCCACAGCCGCACTGAATTATCCAGGCTACCGGTAGCCACTTCAAGGCCGTCCGGCGAGAATACCGCACGGCGCACCGAACTGGTGTGCCCCACATAACGACGCAATTCCGTGCCGTTTGACACATTCCAGCGGCGGGATACGCGGTCATCACCGGAAGTAAGCAACTGGGTACCATCCGAATTGAACACTACGGAACGCACAGGGCCTACGTGAGCATTTATGGTACGCAGCACACTGCCTTCGCCTGTTATGGTAAAGTCACGTCCGAGCGCCATTTCTTCTTCGTCAGGCCACACCACAAAAATCTCCACGTCGCCGGGTGGCAGGCCCGCCAAATCCAGCATGATTGTCATGTTTGAACTGGTGCCCGAAGAGGGATAGAATACACCTATCACGTTACCTTCAGCATCACGTAATTCAACGCGCACATCCTGGGTAAATCCAATACCCGAAATGGTTACCGCTACAGACTGGTTGTTGCCGCCTGTGTACGTAGTCGCACTGTGAACATAGCGGTTCACCATCTGTGCGGTCGCACGCGCCTCCGGCAACACCGTATCACCACCGATAGGTGGTGTGTAATCAGCACACACGTAATAGTTGCCTGCAGCAGGAATCGCCTCAAACCAGATGTACGCATCTGTCGAGGTTTTGCCGGTATCCGTCCAGCGTTGGATGTTGCCGGGCATGTTCCCGCCAAAGCGACCCATAAAGTTCCAGTCGCCATCACCGGAACGGCCTTCCACCGTGAAAAGCAAGCCTTCACCGGAAGCAGCCATTTCGGGTGTTACCACAAACCTGAAAATCGGAATTTGGTCATCCGTCACCACCTGGGTTCTGGCAACATCCTCGGTCAATTCCGTCGGCTCCAAGGGCAACAGGCGCACGGTGCCAGCCTGGCCGCCGTTAGCGCCACCAGCGGCGTCCAACACACCAGTGAACGAATTGTTGTTGTAGTAAATGGCAATGCGGCCACCGCCACCGCCCTGCGGACCTGCACCACCACGGGCGGTTATGGAACCTGTGCCAATAATCGTATCAGCAAGGATATAGATACTGCCGCCGGAACCACCGCCGCTGTTACTGCTTGCCGCACCACCGTCAGCAGACAAAGCACCGTTCACCACGAGGGTCTCGGCAACATTAAACGCCAGTGCCCCGCCGCCATAACCGCCAGACGGACCGCCGCCGCCGCTGCCTGCGTGTTTGGGCAGCAACACCTGCCCATAGGTAAACCCGGCAGCCATGCTTTGGGTGATTGCGCCCACACCGCCATAACTGCCGCCGTTGCCGTAACTGCCGCTGGTAGACCCCGCACCCGGCCCTTCACCGCGAGCTTCACCCTTGCCATTAGCAGAAATAATGGAGTCGGAGTCAATGGTCAGATTCTGCATATCCAGTGTCAGATCACCGTAGTAGGAGAAACTGCCTGTCGTCACAAAATCAGTCACATCCAGGGATGCCTTCGGCGCAAGCGTCAACACCGTGGTCGTTGTTGCCTTGATATCCGGATCACCAATGGTAAATACATCCGTGACAAGGGCAACATCACCACTCACAGTAACCGTTGCTGATGTTATTGTTATCTGATCTGCCGTAATATCATTATCAATGTAAATCGTGCAAGGCAGCGTCGGATGGAAATTAACCGTGTCGTTACCATCAAAAATAACGTCGGCAAAGGCAAGCGGGCCGTCTTCCGCTTCGAAACGCCAGGCATGACCAGCAGTGAAATTCACATTCGCCGGATCGCTGATATCAAAAATACCCGCCGTTCCGGGCTGTCCAGCACGACCAGTAGTGCCGGTACGCACATCAATGGTGCCCGTGAAATTATTCTGGCTGCAATAAATGACAATGCGCCCGCCGCCGCCTGCACCGCCGGACGTATTGCCGGAACTACCGCCCATGGCACGAATAAGGCCGCTGCCTG
>CAZBNU010000120.1:0-11714 GCA_964493075.1 uncultured Nitrospirales bacterium
TCTTTTTGCGCCACCCATTTTAAAAACAGTGCCTGATGCGGTATTATTGGTGGTTACGGAGAACACATGTGGCGGGAGAGCGTATTGGTTTCCATACTGGACGCTCTCCTATTTTATCATCCCAGAAAAAAAGCCCATGGAATAACATTACCCCACAGGCTTATCACCCATTCTCTACCACCCGTACCGCTTACATGGAAACGCCTTCACCAGCATCTCATGCCGTTCTTTGATGTCCAACGCCCGGAATGCTGCCACGGCTTCCTTATCCTCTCCATAGCGTTCGAGATAGTCGCAATCCGAGACGGTTTCGATAACATCTTCCCTGGACATACTATCCACCTCGGCTACCTGCAAAATGTCAGCGCCAATGGTTTCCCAGGTGAAATTCGCTGCCTTGCTGATTCGTTTCTGTAAATCTTCCATGGGTCGGGGTCTCCTTCCTATGTATGGCAGTCTACGGCGACAGCCAGGTGTTTCGGATGCTTCTCCAGTATCGACTTCACAGTTTCATGCCATTCTTTGGGCGCTTTCTCGTTGGTTGCGGCCATATCGTCCATATCTGTCCACTCACCATCAGGCGTGAGAATGGCGAAAGGAATATAATGGAGGGCATTCGGCGGTATTTCCGAGACAGGGCGACAGTTGTTTTCCAAGGTACGATGTTTGTCATCGAGATTCGCGCCATGCTCTTTATCGCGGGATGCTTTCTCTCGTTCCGGACCGAATATCCATCCATCCCAGCGTCCACCGATAACCCACCAATCCCATTTTACGTGGGTATTACGTGGGTTGTATTCAGAATACGGTTCCAGCAAGGTTGCTACTGTCTGTTCGATACAGTTCATTGGCGTGTCTCCGGGTATTATCACCAGGGTTACAAAGTGGCTCATGGGTAGGGTTCTCCTTCTGTTGTTTTGTTGTTGGGGTTTTGACACGGAAATTTGTAAAAGTTACTCAGGATGTCACGATATTGGAACTTAATATATATGGTGGAATTGCAGGTGGGGAAGCATGAAGCCAACAGGAATAAAAAGAGTTTCCCGCAATATTCGTGATTATAAGTTGATGGATTGTAGGACGTTGTTTTAGACAGGAAAGATTATTGAAAAGAATATACTTAACAAAATAATTCTGTCGCTAAAAAAGGGTTGACTTTTAGCATACGAGAGGATATAGTGAAGTTGCAAAAGGCATTGTGGGCTTGGGCAAACGATGCGATGTAGTTCAGGGTATGCGTCTCTTGGGGCGTTATAGCATGAGAAGGAGTATCTCATGGCAGTTTTGGTTCGTTCCAGTCGTTTTGGCAGGTGTGTTGCGTTTGTATCCCTCCTGATTCTTCTGGCTGCTTTGTGCCAGTTTCATTTTTGGAGTAATGATGATGAGGGGGATGCTGTCCATGCCTCTGTAACGCAACCGGCATTGTTGGCGACCCCCTATATCGCTGGTGTATACGGCGCTGATGTAGTTCAGAAATCTGATACTATTACAGAACCCCAGCCCAATCTGATAATGGATATCGTGAATGGCCTGGTGGACTCGGAAGATGAAGCCAGTCTCTATCTGAAGAAGCAGATACTTTATTATAACGGCGGCCCCGGCGACTCCCTTTTATTGCGCGAAGTGGTAGAAGAAGAAAACGGCGTCTCCAAAAGCCGCAAAAGTGGAAACGCACAAAAAGACCATGCGCTTCCTCCGACCTCCTACACCCCTTCGGAACAGTTCCTTGCCGTGCTTTCGGAAATTCCCGACACGTATCTTTATAGCGCCTGTAGCGCCTTCTTTGGAACAGGCGCTCCTCCGGAAAACAAAGCGGCGTGGATGAAGAGTACGGACTATGCAGCCCTTAATCTGGAGATTGACTTTATTACCTATGTCGCCGCTTACTTACCTGATTTTGTAGGTGGGGAAACATCTATTGATATGAACGGCTTCTCCACGGACGACTACGGCAACATTGTTCTGGAAGACATGAACGGCATCCCCGACCTGGCGGAGATTCTTATAGTCCAGAAATGCCTAAAGGAAAATCTGTTCGATATACGCAGCCGCTGGGAATCCTTCGAGACGCTGTTCGGCCCGGTCAACAGCAACGACAACCTGCCCATGTACAACACCGGCCTTGCCTATTGTTGTCTTGGGGATTTCGGTTCCCTCTGGCTAGGTACGCTGTTGCTGTCACGGGCAACGGGGCAGCCGGATATGGACTACGACAAACTCCTTCTGGCCCTGGAAACCACCTCGTTTTTGCTGTCTGCCAGTGGTGATATTGATTATGATGGTAATACGGCACTTATGGAGTGGGAGGCGTTCGGTGCCGGATATGATTTTTATGAGGGCGGATATTCCTATTATGAATTGGCGCTATTTGACATTAACCAATATGCCTATGCTCTGGAGGATTTGAATGCCATAACGTACACCGTCAGTGACCCCAATGTCATCAGCATTTATCCGCCGTCGGAATATGTGGTGCGCGGCACGGAAATCATTGTGAACTCCTATTTCCAGTTCGACGGTAACGACTTCTATGGTCTGGAACCTAAATTTGACCATTGGCACATTACCGGTGAAACAGAATTATCGCCACGATACAGCGGCCATGAACCGCTTAAACTGACAGTAAACAGCGACATCGCCATCGAACTCTCCGTCGTGGTCTGGGACCCGGCAACCCCCGTTAGTTTCGCCGATTTTCGTCTTGAAGCCGCCGTGCGCTACGCCATCAACAAGCCTTATGACCCGCTGACTTTGGGAGACGTTTGTACGCCGACCTTCGACACATTATGGGCCGGTGGTCGCAATATCGAATCCTTGGAAGGGTTGGAGAATTGTCGTTATCTGAAAACCATCTCACTGACCTATAACGAAATAACAGACCTTTCCCCGCTGAGCACCCTGTATCGGCTGCTGGAACTGGGTTATGCCGGTAATTATGTCAATGGCCTTGATGACCTGGCAGATTTACATGATCTTGAGTCGTTAGAAGTCGGCCCCTGGATTCCCGCCTACATTTCCTATCCCGACCTTGTGAATTACAACGTAATCGAAGACCCCAGCCTCTTGGCCAATTTCCGCAACCTGATAGTGCTGAATCTTTGCGAGACACCCATACCTGTAAATACATTGACCGTAGCGCCGCGTAGCATAATGGCGTTGCTTATTGATGAAGACCTCGGCGTGAACATGGCACCATTGCTCCAGATGGAAAGTTTGTATCTCTTTTCCAATGCCAATTCAGAGGTGACCGATGCTGATTTGTTGGCAATCTCTGGTATCAGCAGCATTTTAACCCTGATATTGGATGGCAACCATATTACAAGCATGAATCCATTTGCACAGTGTACTGGCATGGATTTGCTAAGCCTCAGTCGTAATCCGGATTTTGAGAATATCCCTGACTACTTTCCCAATATGACTCGTTTCCTTGCAAATCACTGCACCATATCAAACCTGACAAATCTGAAGGATTGCGGAGAATTTATTGATGTTGGGCTGAACGGCAATATGCTTACCGACATCACGCCCTTGTATGACGCCCGATATAATCCCGAATACGCCTATGTCTACCTGGAAGACAACACCCTGGACCATCCGCAGTCGTGCGCCGTGGTATCCGCATTACGTGCCCGTGGTGTAACGGTCTATGAAAACACGCTCACCTGTGAGCACACGCTGACTTACCATGCAGGAGAAAACGGCAGCATTTCCGGCCCTACACCCCAGGAAGTGAGTGATGGCGGCAGCGGCCTCCCGGTGACTGCCGTTCCTGTTGAAGGCTATTTCTTCATCGGATGGAGTGATGGAAGAACCGATAACCCCCGCACAGATGTAAATGTCACGGAAAGCATTGATGTCACAGCGACCTTTACCCCGGGCTTCCCATTCGAACTGGGTGTGGAGGCCGGAGGTGCAGTAGAGGTCTACTCCTCCTGCGGCACAATTACCAGTACAGTCGTAGGTCCGGGAGTAGCGATGTGGTATGTCCCCATAGACTGCGAAATCACGCTCGTACAGTATGCCGACCCGGGCTATCGTTTTGATGGTTGGTATGGAACCGGCATATTTGATTGCAATGGAGAAATGGGCGATGTATGCTCTTTTATCATGACCGGAGCTGCTACGGCTGAAGCGAAATTCCTGAAGCAACATGCCCTTACCTTAACGGTGGTTGGGGAGGGCGCTCTTACCGCTACTTCCGTTATATACCCAGATTATATGTGGACGGCAGATATGACGAATGGACCGGAAACCATTACGGTAATGCTGGATTCCGGTACGCCTTTGCATATAGTTGCTGATGCATTCCCTTCATGTGGATTTGACCACTGGGCAGAGGCGAATCTTGCAGGAAACCCAAGCGTCTTCGATTTGATTCTGTCTGAAGACACAACCGTTACGGCGGTTTTTAACTGTGATTATGAACTGAACATTATCATCCATGACGAAGGGCAAGGCACGGTTACTGTGGCGGAAAATTGCAGTAATCTGCCACCAGGGGAACCCTGCTACGATCTGCTGCTACATCCCTGTCCAGCAGAGGGGTATCGTTTTTCACATTGGGAAAATAACAACCACAGAAACCTCGGTGTAGATACCCCTTATGATTTTACCCTTACAAGGGACAGGACTCTTCATGCATATTTTGAAGAACAGCCGATCTTATCTGTAGAAATTACTGGCGAAGGCTTGTTCGAGGATACTGTTATCCAGTTGTTATGTGGTCATGCAGGATTTGATCCCACTATCAGCCCTGGCGCATTTAGAACCCATAGTGTGATGCCTTACACATATATCAGTGCAGACAGGGGCAACGATGAACCGGATAGTGAATTATCAGCACTGGAGGCAACCATCGGATGGCGATTTGACCATTGGGCCACAAATGATTTTTCTTACATGCTGGAACTGATTTTTAGCTATTTCTTCCCCCAGATAACAATAAATTGGAATCTTTTCGGCGGCACGGGTTTGCCTAATTTCATTCCCTACCAGGCCCCCTTGGGGCAGGAGATACCTTATACCATAACCCCAACTCATGACATCAGCATAAACGCAGTATTTGTGGAACACCATCTTCCCAGCGATTTACAGGCGTTGTTGGATTATCTGCGGGAGGAACAGGATACGCTGGAACTGTTGGCGAATGATCCCAGCGGCGGTGCGGTATTGGCGCAGTTAACGGCCCTTGACTGGCCAGAGGGATATGCTGCGGTTACTGACGCCTTCGCCGCTATGGCTACAAATGCGCCGTTGGCAATAAATACTATCGGACAGTTTAACCTCAATGTGGAAGAAAAAGGGTCTGCCATTCCCGATATGGTGGAAGTATATTTGGTGGAGCGCATCCTTGAAGACTTGGAACATCCATTGCACGAGGTGGTGGCTGCTGCCTATCAGCATAATCTGGCACTCTGGATAGAATACAATCACACCTGTGCGGCAACCATGTCCGCGTTTGGTACGCCGCCACCTGGTTTGATTCATGCACTGGCCGCATACGGTGTACTGGATCCCCATACGGCGATAGTGTCTGCGGCGCTGTATGCCGCGCATCTTGTTCAGATTAACGATGATGTGCCTCCCACCCCGCCGGTTCCGGATGATTTTATGTCTACTCCGGAATTGCTGCAAACAGCCGATCTGGATGGAGACGGATTCAGCAATCTTGATGAATGGTTGTTTACAGATTATGGTATGGGACATCCCTTGGATGAGATACAGGATACTTGGGTTGAAGGATTGCTCCGTGCAGTTACCCTTTGGATATCTGAACCGTACCAATTACCCACTTATGCCCCAGATCCCAACGATCCGAACATACCGCCGCTAGTATCCATCACCCTTGAAGCGGAAGGCGAAGGCAATATTAGTCCTTTCCTGGGACAGTTGTACCTTTCAAAATATGTTCTTACGGACTGGTATGCCTGGTTGGAAAGCGGCAGCAGTCAGGATGCTTCATTGTCTTGCCGTGTCAACATGCTGAAATATGTCAATGCGGTTCCTGCGGACGGCTGGGTGTTCGAAAACTGGGATTTACAGCAGGGCAGTCTGTCGTCTATTGTTAACGCAAATGAACTGGAATTGGAAACAGGCGGAAGCATCGGGCCGCTCATTGTGACGCCATCCTTTGCATTGCCCCTGACCAAGGACACCGTGTTGAAAGCGAAATTTGACTACCGTCCCTGGATGTTGGGTTTAAATTTGGTACAGGCCCACAGGACGTTTCTGATGCATTATGGTCTGGCGGAGACGGACGAGGAAGTGTTATATTTTGACCGGGGATATAGCACATGGAATAATAGCGCGTATATCCAAACCGATGGCAACGGCATTCCAGACTTTGCGGAGATGATGGTGCTTGAACATATTTTGCACAACCAGAGCAACACACACCACAGGCCAACCATGAACAGGTTCGTAAGCCAGTACGAACTGATTATGGAAAAGACCGGCAACCTTGACCAGGAACTTATGGTGGCGGCAGCAGCATATCTGACATTTAACGATCACGATTACCGGTCTTTGATTTCTGAAGTGCTTGATGTTGATGATCTGCCGGGTATGACAGGAAGCAGTCTGACCGCAGATGGTGACCTTGACCGTTATCGAATAGATATGACATTCACGAACCTGGAGGAGTGGTGGTATACGTTGTACACGCGGGAAGATTTGTTCGAACGAGGGAGAATAGTCGAACTAGCCGAATATTATCTGTCAATTGTGTTTGATTGCGCGGTGCCGCCCTATGATTGGGAACCCTTTTCTTATGACACAGGCGGTGTGCCGTGCGGCGTCTGGAATGACGATTACATTCCAAAGCGGAAAGTGAAGATTATCGGAGATGGAGACGTCACCGCAGTTGTCATTGACCCGGGCGGTTGCGCCAATGAACGGATTTATGACGAAATGGAAGTGCATCTGGGACGCAGTATTTATGTTTCATACAAAAACACTAGCGGCTTATTCAGTCACTGGTCCGCGCCGGGTACGTTGCTGAATGGAAGTGGAAATACTTCTGGACATTTAGTGGTCGTCCCCCCTGTGGACGAAGATAAATCTACAGATTCTGATTTGGTAGTGGAAGTGGTGTTATCAGACGTCACTTCATATACCATTCCTGAAGATTTCTATGCCGTTGTAACCGCTACCTCTAATGACGAACGCGTTACTATTGAGGGGTCGACAATTACGGGGCCAGGTGGTGCTTTCGTTTCCCTTAGCTACACCGTGAAAGAAAACGCTTCCCTTCCCAGCGTTCCAATTGCAAATGGATGGCGTGTCTATATTTATACTTCAAGTGATACTTATTACGTCGTAGATACGCCCGAGCAGGAACTCGTATGTACAATTTCGAATTTGTTCAGAGTTAAACCTTACGTAACTTTTTATGAGGATGACTATCATAATTGGACGCATACAGGGTCCATATCTGGGCGAGGAACTTTCCGTGTAGGCGGGACGCCGAGCCCTACGGACGCGTTTACTGCGCTTTCTCCTGAGAGTTTCACAACCAGAATACTCTCGAGTGGACTGCCGTGGAACCGCGGACAGGCAAGTGTATGGTTCCAACCGGAAGTGGGTTGGCAGGTGTCACATTTCGACTGTAATTACTATCCATATGAAAGGGGCGTTGAGATAATAATTGGTTCCAGTAGCTGGGGTGCTGGTCAGAAATATATTACAGACGAAGAATCTTTTAACGCCCATGGAACGCTGGTCGAAATGCCGCAACTCACATGGGATATGAAGAGCATGGACGGTTCTGCAACACAAGCAGAGATGGGCTACGTTCAGGTATCTCCCGCCAAAGCCTATTATCCTGCCGCCACACCCTACAATCAGGGCGGCTTTGAGGGCACTGGTCAACTTGTCAAACTCACTGCGGAAACACACTGCGGCTACGAATTCGTCAGATGGACAGGTAAAGGTGATGTCTATAATTCTAACGGGCTAATCCGTACAGACATCAGTCTTTCGGCAGCTATAGAGAATGTATCATTATGGGCAGATGAAATTGATTTATACATCAAAATGGCAGAAAATAACAACCCAAGATGGGAGCCAACAGACCGTAATCTTACTGCTGTTTATAGAAAAAAAAGAAAAGCACTTTGTGTGGAAGGCGCAAGAGATTGGCTTGATAGATTAGGTGGGAATCCAACTTCAGCAGCAGCACTACGTGATTTAGGCTATGCTGTAACAGAGCTTAAAGAACCTTTTCCTGATGAGGTTTGTACTGAAGTTGTACATAATCAAGTGTTTACTTTCTGGGGGCATGGACCAGAGTATGGTAGTGGTACTATTACTCTCAGAGGAGAAGGAGATAACGAAATAACCCAGTCTGCGTTGGATTTAGAAGTATGTTGCGGAACAAGTTCCTATAAACTTGTGCTTCTTAGTAGCTGTAGATCAGGTGGCACTGATTACTGGAAAGACGCATTTAATGCAGAATCTGTTATTGGATGGAGTACAAAAGTAAACTTTGGGAGACTTGATAAATGGGAGAAAAAGTTCTGGTCTTATGTATCTGATGGGCGTTATACTGCTGATGCGGCAATTCAGGCATATTTTGACACAGAAGGCGATTTTTTTGACTTGCGATCTTGGCCATTTTTTCGTAAAGAGTATAAAATTCAATGCTATGGTAGTGTTCAACTTACTGAATGCTCTCCATAATTATTAGGAAATTGCAAATGTATAAACGTATATTTATCATTATTGCTTGTATGCTATTTGCCTTTTATGCTAAATCAATCGAAAATACTATCACTCCTTCAGGTATTTTGAAAAACCAGCCAGACTATAAAAATAGTTGGCTGGATTGGTTGTTTGGTTCCGCCAACAAGAGCATAGATTTTAAAACAAACCCAAAAATTCCAAAAGATGTCAATAGTACGATATCTTCTTTTATTCAAACATTTTCTGGCATAAATTCCCTTATAACAACTGAAAGTATTGTTAAGGTTTATTATAAGAATGCCCCTCATACAGGTTTATATAGAAAATATTATCCAAACATATATACTACAATTCCTTCTATTGTTTATAGTATTAGTTCGGATATAGTTATAGATATTGAAGCAAATTCAAAAACTGTTTTACTTTATTATTCTTCAGAAGTAGAAAGATGTAATGATGAAGAAACAAGGTGTTTATCTATAAATTCTTCTCTTACGGAAGAACAGATTTTTATAAAAGCATTACCAATTCTTGAACATAATAATATGTCAGTTAACATTGATGACTACAAGTTTTCTTTTAATGATTATCGAAAGGTAATAAAAAATACAGAATTATGGAATAGTACCTGGATAGTACAAACAGCCAATGAAAACACTGAAATGGATAAAATAGTACTTCAGTTTTCACGTTGTTCTGGACGATTAATTAAATTGTGGTTTTTCCCTTCACAAATGACAATACAAAAGTGGTATCAATATCAAAATTCGGGAAAGGATGTAAGGCATGATGAGTAGAATAAAACCCATTAAATATCAAGCATTAATATTACTTAGCATAATTGCTGTTACACCGATTCAAATGGCATGGGCACAAGAATCACCAATAATACAGAAGGCTCGAAATTTCTTGTCTCAGGCATTGAACATATCGGCTACTACAATAATAGAAAGACCGGAAGTAATTTATGATATAATTGGTCTACCTTATAAGATATTGAATGTGGATTCTACATATGATATATGGGTGGCTGAGGATGGTACTGCTGTATATGGCTATACAAAGAAAGACATGTTTTCGGGAGAAAATTTGAACGGTAAGACCAACGCTGATGCCATATCAGAAGAATATGCTTTTAATGCAATAGGACCTGTATTAAACTACCTTGATCTTTCAACTAGTAAGTCCGACTACTATATGTCCTTTAGAGATATGGGCACAGAAGGGGATGAAGATGACGACCTTTGGGGATGTATGTGGATTATAAGAAAAGAAATGGAATTGAATGGGATTCCATGTAGGGGACGTGGTTTTAGTGGTAGTGTTTCTGGTGCTTCGCAAACAGTAAATATTTTTCGTTACCTTCCAACAATAATGCCTGAGAATCAATCGAATGTTGTTGTATCTTACACTGAAGCACGTCAGAATGCATTAAACTGGCTTCAGGAACATCCCTATTTTGAAACAGCATCGCCATTTCTTGTCGGAGATGAAAATACTGGAGTACAGGTTATTGCCCCTCAACACCAGATGTTTGAATTGAATGAAGCAGAGCAAACGGAAGCAACTAAAACCTATTATTGCTGGGAAATATATTTTTCTTGGACTGAATATAATAATGATTTTAATGGAGTTATATGGGTTAATATTGATACAGGAGAAATAGTTGGTGCAAGTGGATGATATAAAAACCAATAGAACATCAAGAGTTATTTTGCTTTTTTTCAACTGTAATACATCGCTCCGTAGCATTACGATATTATTAGTTGTATCTGTAATTATTCTCTCTTCCTGTAATGCTAAACCCGACAAAGTTCACGAGCAAGTATTAAAAGAAGAGCAGCAGGTAAACAATAAAGTCGGACAGTACAAACTCGGGGATACTGATTCAATACTACTTCCAGATGATATTTCTCTTGATATGCTTTGGATACCCGAAGGTATATATAAGCGCGGAGCTAGTTCAAATGAACTAGACAGATTGGAAAATGAAGAACCACAGCATGAAGTTACCTTAACAAATGGTTTCTGGATGAGTAAGTATGAAGTAAATAAAGCGCAGTGGCTGTCCGTAATGGGAACAGAACCATGGAAAAATCAATTTTTAGTACTGGATGAACCCGATAGTCCAGCAGTATATGTAAGCTGGGATGATGCCCAGACATTTATTGATAAACTGAACGTACTCACTGGGCGTTCCTTCCGGCTGCCTACAGAAGCAGAATGGGAATATGCTGCCCGTGCCGGTACGACAACCCGTTTTTATTGGGGGGATGATGAAGATTATTCTGTAATGAAAGAATATGCATGGTTTAAGGATAACGCATTTGAAACAGATGAACACTATGCTCATATTGTTGGTCAGAAAAAGCCTAATGCTTGGGGGCTGTATGACATATCTGGGAATGTCTGGGAATGGTGTCAGGATTGGTATGCCTATTATCCTACCGGGAAACATACAGACCCCAAAGGACCCAATGAAGGCGACTATAAAGTGCTACGTGGTGGCAGCTGGTTTTTCTATGGCGGTTTTTCCCGTTCTTCCCGGCGTGACCATTATCCCCCTTCCGTTCGTTCTTATGAGTTTGGTTTTCGTATCGTAGAATAAGTTACCCCCATTTCACAAAGCATCTCCCGAAATTCCGCGAAATTCGGATTCCGTGGACATCACACGCAATTGAGATAGATAATATGGGAAATATTGCGACAGTCATTTATTGCATAACCTTACGGTTGCATCACCCATCACCCACAATCATCCTCTATCCATCGCATGGCGTCCAGAGCGTAATCATCTCCACATTTTGAACGATAGCCGTACAGAGGATAACTGAGGACGTTTCACGGCATGTCATTCATAAAGTGTGGCGGGGAAACCTGGCTGTTACCCGATGCATAAATAATCCCATCCTCACCCCGGTCACCATCCCATAAAAGCATCCCGATAATCAGTCTGTTCCCCAACCTACCTCCGACAAGAAAACAGTCCGATAAATACCATGGTTACAATATTGCAGCGTGTCATTGATATT
>CAZBNU010000121.1:0-1947 GCA_964493075.1 uncultured Nitrospirales bacterium
AGCCGATGCAAAATGGTAGTCTCCAGATTCACCGTTCCTTTATAACCTTTCCCTTACGCTGAAGAAGGACGGAAAAGCGCTGGACGCCGTCACCAGTTATTTCGGCATGCGTAAGATCAGTCTGGAAAAGGATAAGGAAGGCATCAACCGGCTGTTTCTCAACAATGAACCCCTCTTTCATTTTGGCCCGCTGGACCAGGGCTGGTGGCCGGACGGACTGTATACAGCGCCTACGGACGAAGCGCTGCGTTATGACGTACAGGTAACCCGGGACATGGGCTTCAACATGGCGCGGAAACATGTCAAGGTGGAGCCTGCCCGCTGGTACTATCATTGTGATCAACTGGGATTGATGGTATGGCAGGACATGCCCAACGGCGACATGCATATCGGCGCAAATCAACCCGACATTGAACGCACCCTGGAATCCCACGACAATTATTTCAATGAATGGGCGCATATCATGAACATGCTGCGCAACAACCCGAGCATCGTTATGTGGGTGCCCTTCAACGAGGGCTGGGGACAGTTCGCAACCAATCAGGTTTCCGACTGGACTAAAAATTACGATCCCACACGGCTGGTGAACCAGGTAAGCGGCTGGGCGGACCGCAAAGGCGGCGACGTCTACGACAAACACAACTATCCGGCGCCAGCCATGTTCCCCATTGAAGAAAAGCGCGCCTCGGTGCTGGGCGAGTTTGGCGGACTTGGCTGGCCGGTGGAAGACCACCTGTGGTGGAACAAACGTAACTGGGGCTACCGCACTTACGAATCCAAGGAACAACTGACCGAGGAATACGAATCGCTCATCTTCACGCTGCGCACCCTGATTCCCCAGGGATTGGCCGCCGCCGTGTACACCCAGACCACCGACGTGGAAGGCGAGGTTAACGGTCTACTAACCTACGACCGCGAACTGGTAAAGATCGGTCTGGACAAACTTGCAGCCATCAATAACAAGGTCTATGGCGCCCCGTTGCAGGTGCAGGTGCTTGTGCCGACTTCGGAAGCAGAAGGGCAACCCTGGCGTTACACGTTCGAATCCCCAGACAAGGACTGGCGCAAACCGGAGTTTGATGATAGCGGATGGAAAGAAGGCATGGGTGTCTTAGGTACGAAAGGTACCCCCGGCGCCAATGTACGCACTGTCTGGGATACCAGCGACATCTGGGCAAGGCGGGAAGTCGCACTGCCGGAACTGACCGATGGCGAGGTGCATCTGAATGTACATCACGACGAAGACGCCGCAATTTACTTTAACGGCACGCGGGTCGCCAAACTTTCGGGCTATACCACCGGTTACACGCCCTTGATACTCCAAAGACAAGCG
Organism: uncultured Nitrospirales bacterium; assembly: GCA_964493075.1. GTDB lineage: Bacteria > Hydrogenedentota > Hydrogenedentia > Hydrogenedentales > CAITNO01 > SLFT01. The sequence continues at coordinate 1,334 of CAZBNU010000121.1, forward strand.
CTGGACGCATTAAAACCCGGGAAAAATGTCATTGCCGTCCACTGCAAACAAACCGGCGGCGGCCAATGCATTGACCTGGGGCTGTCCATTATTAAGGAACCTGATGACAAATAATTCCAACAAAACAACCCGTTGTTGTCTAACCCGGCTCCATTTATTAATCTCTTTGCAAAGGAGACCATTATCATGATTATGGATGTACTATCACGGTGGAATAACTACCAGTGGAATAACGAACGGTTTGAGACGGCGTTCACGTTTCTGGAAGGCTTAAAAACCGATGCTCCGGATGGCCGCACGGAGATTGACGGCGACAACGTTTTCTGTACGGTGCAGGCCTATGAGACCAACGCCTGGGAAGGGCAGCGTTTCGAGTCGCATCGTCTGTATGCCGACATACAATTGTTGCTTGACGGCGAGGAGTCCATCTTGTGGGCGCCTATAGAAACCCTGAAGGTGGTGCAGCCGTACGAACCGGATGTGATGTTCTACGGCCTGGCGCCGGCATCCACGGAACTGGTGTTTAGCCCCGGTATTTTTGCTGTGTTTTATCCCACCGACGCCCATGCGCCCTGTCTGCAGCATGGCTCAAAATCAACCGTGCGCAAAGCGGT
>CAZBNU010000121.1:2047-11707 GCA_964493075.1 uncultured Nitrospirales bacterium
TTGTGGAATGCCTGGTACCGTGCAACCCAGTGGCGGCGAGGCGAGGAACCCCGCCAGCAACGGGAATTGATTAACGCGCTCACCGATGCCGCATTGAAGGAAAAACTTAATGCCATGCGGTCCGAGGCAGAAGTCGCGTATGCCACGGCACAGCCGGAAATCGGCGAAAAACTTTCGGACGCCATCTGGCGTGAACTGGGCAAAGAACCGCCCAACCCCGACCTGAACCTGTCCAATGCGCCAGAGCGCGCCGAAAAACTCGGCAAGGGCATGATAGAGGGCTATCAATTCCTGAAAGAAGCCGACCCGAACCACCCCATCTGGATGAATCATGCACCGCGCAACAGCATTGACCAACTGGCCTTTTTCAATCAGGGCGCCGATATCGTGGGTTGCGACATTTATCCCGTTCCTCTTGGCGGCACCGGCCATTCAGACCTGGGCGATCGCACATTGGCCTGTGTAGGCGCCTACACCCGCCGCATGCAGAACGCCGCTCCCGGAAAGCCGGTATGGATGGTGTTGCAGGGCTTCGGCTGGGCAGACCTCAATGAGACGGCTGGCGCCAAAGACAGGGAGAAAATGCGCAAGCCCACCTTGGAAGAAACCCGGTTCATGGCGTACGATGCCATCGTCAACGGCGCTCGCGGCATCCTCTACTGGGGCACAGCGTATATGGGTGATGCACCGGTATTCTGGCAGGAACTGCGATCAGTAGTATCAGAACTCAACGAACTGCAACCGATATTGTCCGCCCGGGATGCACAACTGGACATCCGAATCGAGTTGGCAGAGACCTGGGGCTCCCTTGATCGAGGAGTACGGGTATTACCCAAACAGGTGGGCGATCAGGTTCATCTTATTGTCGTTAATGAATGGTGCGATCCGCTGCGCTATACCCTGTCCGGGCTGGACACAGTGAACGGCGCTTCCTACAAAGACAGTGTAACCGGCCTTACGGTGAGTGTGGAAGGTGGCGCTTTAACCCTTCCCATTCGTGCTTATGGCGTGCAGGTATTGCAGCCTAATGAATAACGCCGTTATCTGCAGCAGCACGATTCTATTTTGCTAAGGCTTTTCCAATATTGAATAACATATACGATGCCAAGTGACAATTTAAAAGAACTCGCCAACACTCCGGTTCGTCAGCTGGTATGGCGTTTTTTCTGGCCTGCCTTCATCGGCATTATGGCGCACTCCCTTTACAATATCATTGACCGCATCTTTATTGGTCAAGGCGTGGGCGCAGAAGCATTAAGCGGTGTGTCAGCTGTATTTCCCGTGATGATTCTCATGGCCGCCTTCGGCATGCTCATCGGGGTGGGGGCAAGTGCTCAGGTCTCGCTGGCGCTGGGCAGGAAAGATATGGAGACGGCAAGGAAGATATTGGGCAATGCCGTTGTGCTGGTGTTCATCGTATCCGTAGCGGTTACAAGTCTCGGCTTCATCATTAAAACACCCATGTTGCGGCTCTTCGGCGCGAATGATGTGACCATAAGCTATGCCAACGACTACCTCAACATCATATTGTGGGGGACGCTGGTGAATCAGTTCGGTTTTTCTGTAAACGCCATCATCCGCGCAGAAGGCAATGCCCGCGTAGCCATGTACAGCATGTTAATCAGTTCTGGCATCAACATTCCCTTGGATGCCTTTTTCATTTTCTACCTGGACATGGGCGTGAAGGGCGCGGCTATTGCCACCATCATTTCCATGTCCGTGTTGTGCGTCTGGGTGTTGATTCATTTCCGCAGCAAACGGTGTGTGGTACCCCTGCAACTGCGCTATATCCGCATACAACCACGCATCGTACTGGCCATTCTGTCCATAGGGGTCTCGCCCTTTCTCATGCAGATGGCGAACAGCATGGTTCAGGGGTTGTTTAACTACAATCTCATCAAGTACGGCAGCGACCTGGCAGTGGGCGCCATGGGCATCATCCTCAGCATCACGTTTATTGTGATTACCTGCATCATTGCACTGAATATGGCGACACAGCCCATCATCGGTTATAACTTCGGCGCAAAAAATTTCCGGCGGGTAAAAGATACCCTGAAAACATCGTTAATCACGGCGACTCTGATTTCCATTATAGCCTGGGCAATCATCCATTCCGTGCCGGAACTAATAATCGGCGTTTTTATCAGGGGAAATGCCGAACTCACAGCGTTGGCGGTTAACGGCATGCATATCTTCCTCATCGCACTACCTGTCATCGGTTTCCAGGTTGTGGCTGGCAATTATTTTCAGTCTATTGGGAAAGCGTCCACCTCCGTATTTCTTACCCTGCTGCGCCAGGTCATAGTACTCATTCCCATGTTGTTGATCCTGCCCCCGATTTTCGAACTGAAAGGTGTCTGGATGGCAGGCCCCATATCGGACAGCGTCGCCGCAACCATCTGCGGCATCCTGCTTGTGATAGAATGGAGAAGGATAAGCGCCCAGGCGGCAACCCCTGCGGAATAATCTGCCGGGATTTGAAGCCTGTTGCCCATTACCCTAGTCCTAATAAATGGTAACGGTCTACCACTAAAGATTAGCTGTACATTGTAGGGTGGGTGAAGCGGATGCGGAACCCACCAGAATAAACGTTTACATTGGAAATGGTGGGTTCCGCATCCGCTTCACCCACCCTACAGTATCCGATTTTGAGAATTCGGATAAAGTGCGCAATAAATTGCATAAACAAACAAGGAGATATGTTATGCGTCTTTGGAAAAAGATTCTGCTTGGATTCGTGGTAATCATCGCGAGTCTTGTCGCCCTGTTCCTGATTTTCATCGGACCATGGCCCACCTACAGCGCTGGTTTTGAAAATGCTTCTTATTACGAAGAAAATCTTAATGCAATCAAAACCCAGGCAACGATGAACAAGATCACCGCTACACCGGATCAACTACAGGCTGGCTGGGGGGTCTGCGATATGACCCCCGAACCGGGGTTGCCCATGGCGGGCTACGGTGCGCGCCACAACATCAAGGAGTATCTGCTGGGCGATGAACCTACCGGCCTTACTACAGGCGCGCACGACAGACTGCATGTGAAGGCAGTGGCGCTAAGCGATGGCGAAGACACAGTAGTCATTGTCGGGGCCGACATGCTGCTCATGCCGCCAAATGTTGCCGATGGGGTATACGCAGCGGTGGCGGCGAAAACGCCTTTGACTGCGAACGACATCCTCTTCGGGGCCAGCCACACCCACGACGGTCCCGGCGCATGGGGTCCCGGCCTGGCGGCCTTCGTCACGGGCGGCACGTACGATCCCAAAGTGGTGGAGTTCCTCACCGTGGCATTTACCAACGCCATATTGGACGCCTATAACAGTCTCGCCCCTGCAAAACTGGCCTATGGCGCTTTTGATGCGAAAGAATTCATCCGTAACAGAGCACGGGATGCCGCCATTGATACCCGGTTCAACTACCTGATTCTGGAAAAAGAGAACGGCAAGCGTTACATCCTTACCCGATTCTCTGCCCATCCAACAACAGTGGGTTCCCGGTTCCTGCAGTTTACGGCGGAGTTTCCGGGTTTTCTGCAGACCGCGCTTGAACAAACCCTTCCTAATACCACTGTTGCCTATATCGGTGGTTCCCTGGGCAGTTCCGGCCCCCGTGCCCCCGAAGGCCCGGACGACATCAGTCGCGCAAAGGCTATGGGGATGGCGCTGGCGCAGAAATTCCTCGATAATGTGGACATGGAAAATCTTGACTGGAAAACCAACGTGGACGTGGCCGCCATCGGCATTCCGCTGCAACTGCCGCCCTTCCAACTGCGCGTTTCCCAAAAACTGCGCCTCTCGCCCATGCTGCCTAAGCTGCTCGGTGTGCCCCACGAAGCCCGAATGCAATCGGTGCGCCTGGGCGATCTCTATCTCGTGGGCACACCCGCCGATTTCAGCGGTGAAATCAGCCTCGACTGGAGCAACTGGGCCAAAGCCAACGGCTTCACCCTGTGGCCCACCAGTTTCTGCTACGGTTACATCGGCTACGTATCGCCCGACAAATACTACAGCGAACCCGACGCAACCAAAGAATATGAAACCGGGCTAATGTCGTGGATCGGCCCCCATCAGGAAGCCTTCTTCACCGCCCTCATGAAAAATATGGTAGATTCCTTGAAAACCTCTGCAGCAGGATGATTGGCCGCAAATAACCCCATCCGGGGGATATTCCTGCCTCCACAACGCGATATCAATGAAGGCAGAAGAATTACTTCTGCGTTATCGCTTTGTCACGCATTTTCTGGCGTTGGGAACCTGTAGTCACAATTCTTGTTGTATTTGAACCGGTGTTCCAAGAAACATATATTTACAAGGAATTACAAGACTTAGAGCATTGGATTTCTTTATTCTGTTATAACTACCTACGCTTCTTCCGGGACTTCGCACGAAAGGAGTAGCGCCTGCGGTGCAACAGATGCTTGTCTGTCCTCTGATTGACCAACGGTTGTTATCCAATGTTATCCTGAAAAGGTGCATTCAATTTTAGCCAGGGGCAATGCCCCTGGATTGAGAAATCTGCATTTACCTCACCCTGCTAAACACCAGCCCCCAGATTTCAACGCGCCTTCCCCTTTTATGGTCAAGCATTTGGCACAGTCCCCGCTTCCATACTTTGTCCCTATGCGCAGGGGACAAGAATGCCCCCCCGGAAACAACGATCCCCGCAACGGTCGCCCGTTGCGGGGATACGCATAAGTCTACTCAAACAACTACGGTGTTCTTAGAAGCAGAGTTCCGTTTCAATGAACAGGTAGTCATAGTCGTCATCTTCGTCGCCGCCGATGAGCCCAAGACCATTAAGGGGGCCGCTATTTTCTTCTACGCCGTCATCAGCGAAGAAGTGAGCATAACCAGCGCGCATAACGAGGTCTTCACTATAGTGATAGGTGCCATACAGGCCAAGTTCAAGACCAAGTTCTTCTTCGTCAACATCGCCGAACCAGTTGTGGTCAACGTCATGTTCGTCAGACATTACATAGGTGGCAGCCAACATCATCTCAAGGCATTCGGTCGGCATGGCCTGCACGCCAAGCTTGTAGATGAGGGCGTTGGACAGATTCTGCTGAATGTCAAGGAACTCAGTGTAACGAACGTTGGAGAACAGACGGTTGAACGGCATGTCCATATCGTTGCTCACGTGACGGTCATCGGGGTCGCCGCCGCCGAAATAGGCGAATCCGGCGAATACACGGGGCTGCCAAGACATATCGAAGGTGTAGCCAAGTTCAGCATTGATTGCGAACTCATCATAGTCAACATCAGCGGTACCGAAACCAACCGGGCAGGCGGACGGAACATCATCAATGTCGCCCAACTGATAAGCAGCTTCAAGTTCGAAATCAAACGCGCCAATTACGCCAGCTCCGCGGAGGCCAAAGGTGTGAATGTCAACATCGGTGCCGTTAACCAGGCCGCCAATGATGCCTTGATCGTCACGGATAAACATCCAGTAAGCGTCAAGGGTAACGTCTTCGATGCCAATATAGCTGGCATACAATGCATACAGATCAACGTCGTCATCGCCAAAATCGCCAAGGCTTTCCGCCAGCTTCGCAGCAATGGCATCAACCGTTACAACGTCGTTCGCGAAGGTTACACGCAGACCGTCGAAGGACAGGCCGGTGTAGATGGAACCAACATTGTTCACGCCAAGCAACAGCTGGTTGCCAAGAGCAAGTTCCTGACGGCCAACGCGCATGCTGAGCGGTGTGCCCCACATATTGCGCGCTTCGATGTAGCCCTGGTACAGGTCAACATCATTGCCGCCGCCGCCACGGAAATCCGCGCCGGTCAGGTACAGGGAACGAAAATCTTCGCCCCAGTTATTGTAATAGTCAAGTTCGATGAAGGCACTGACGTCCTGGGTGAAGTCAGCCTTCACGCTCAGGCGGGTGCGCTGTTCAACGAAGGCGCTTTCGGCGGCATCATCAAAATCATAATAGTTGCCGCGGATGCGGATGCTGCCGCCGACTTCGACGTTCTGCAGCTCTGCGAAGGCTACACTGCCGATGCTCAGAACGAGCGCGGCGATAATTACTGTACTTAAACGCATTTGCGTATCTCCTCTTTCTTTAGTTTGTTGTTAATCAACGAGGGCATGATTCATGTCACTAAACCATGCTGCATCCCCATTCCTTATGGGAATGCGTAGAACTTTATATGCATAACTCACGGCTTTGCAGAACGACACACGGAGCGCGTTTTTTAGCGCGGGTTGGTTGCATTCCTCCTTTCTGGCTCATGAAGTATGTGTCGCGCGTGATGCACTGTTTGACGTATTAAACTGTATGCTTCTTTGTCCTGAATGAGGCCCTGCCATCCTCGTGACTAGGGACACCCACCACTTACTAGGCGAAAGTATAACATAATTGCACTGCCATGTCAACAATTTATTTTCCTTTTTTTGAAATAAATTCCAGGCCATTTTCCCCATACCAAAATCAGGTGTAAAATCGGATTACTATCAGTATTCGCTTTTCTTCAGAATTGCGGTACATCACGGCAAAAAACAAACGCTCTTCATTACAAGACAAAATGTAGTGGTACGGTATCAAGTCTCCACACGGGATGGCATGTTTTATTTGATGATTGTCTGTCCGGTTGTGGTTGTAGCAAAACTGCCAGGAGTATGCGCTGCGCACAGGGCAATCGGGCACATTAGGCCTCTATTTTACCGCCTTTTTTCGGCATGATCCGAGCCAATAAACGCCTCCTAAGGACAAGAACTATAACATCGCGGTAATTAATAGATTCCGATTCCCACTGAGAGTTATGGCGTTTTTTCGGATTTCTTCATGGCACTATACACTGTTGTTCTGGGGCAACAGCCAACGACGTCATTCCGATTGGCAACCGATATGCAGGTTATTTGTTCTTTCAAGAAAGACCCCGCACGAAGGGATGATATGCTTGCACGGTCACCAAAATTCTGCGTTTGTTTGCGTTGTTGTGCAAATGGCAGGGCTCTGTGTTAATCTGGATTCACTTTGGAAGCGATATAGAGAGGGATACTGATAATGGAGTTTACACAGGAACAGCAAAATGCCATTACGGCCATGCGTCCGCTGGTATGCGTATCGGCGGGGGCAGGTTCCGGAAAGACCACCATTCTCATTGAGCGCATCGCGCAGTTACTGGCCAACAAAGCGTTGTGGCCGAGCGGGCATCCGCAGCTTGATCGCATTGCCGCTATCACCTTTACCGAACCGGCGGCAGCGGAGATGAAAGCGCGGTTGCGGCGTAAGTTCCGAGAATACGCATCACAGGACGACAAAGAGAAGATGACTTTCTGGCGGAACATGGAGCGGCAGGTGGAAGGAACGCGCATCACCACCATCCATTCCTTCTGCGCTTCGCTGTTGCGTGAATATGCCCTGCACATAGGCATGGACCCGGACTGGAAGGTGATGACAGACGCCGATGCTGCGCAGTTGATGGAATCCGTCATAGACCAGACGCTGCACAGCCTGCTTGAAGTGGAAGACGCCGATACGGAAGACCTTGCTGTAGCGTTGGGGATAGGACCTTTGAAACAGGCGCTGACGGATGTGTTGCGAGACCGGTGGAAATATCAGAAATCAGGGGCTACCGCCTGGTACGACGACCCTGAAGCCCTGCTTCGGCGGTGGAAGTCTTTGGTGCAGGAGTTGTGTGACACTACGTTACAGCAATTGCGTGAGACTGGGGTGATTGGGGAACATCTGAATGCGCTGGAGTCACTGGAGGGGTGTTGTCCTGATCCTACGGACAAGAAAGAGGTGCAGCGGGTATTGTTCTTATCCCTGTTTCGCGACATCGAAGACAACATCGGTGATTTGCCGCAGAAAATCAGGGATACCATTGACGAGTCTAATTTCAGCGGTGGCTCCAAAAAGAAGTGGGGCGAGGAAAGTTTTGCTTTAGTTAAAGAGGCACTGAATGCAGCACGCAACTTTCTGGAGGATCAGTGCAGTTTCCCTGAATTCGATGATGATTTTGAACGCTGTGCAGCAATTCTTACGTGCAAGTTTCATAAGGTGAGCCTACGGGTACAGGACGGCTATAAGCAGGCCCGTCAGGCGGCGGCGTTGGTGGATTTTGACGACATGATCAACGAGACGTTGCAGCTGCTGCGCGAAAATCCTTCACTGCGTCAACGTGCCGCACGGGACTTTCGCTTTCTGTTGATAGATGAATTTCAGGACACGGACCAGCGGCAGTTGGAGGTGGCGCATCGGCTGGCGGGAGAAGAAAACGGCCCCGACCTGTTTATTGTGGGCGACGCTAAGCAGTCCATTTACCTGTTTCGCGGCGCCGAGGTGTCGTTATTCAAAGGGGAACAGGAAAAGGATGCCGATGCCATCACGCTGCCGGACAACTACCGTTCTCTACCGGAGGTGATACTGTTCATCAACGATTTTTTTGCGCGCTCAGACCTCTTGCAGGCAGTGGAACACTATGTACCCATGCAGGTGTCCCGCGCCCCCATGAACAGTCCCCGAGGGGAAATTTTTATACCGGCTGCTGTTAACGAAGAGGAAGACTCGAAAAAATCAATTTCGGAGAAGAACGAAGAAGAGGCGCGTTATATTGCCCGGCGCATCCGGGAGATGTGTGATGGCGAGAAACCTCTCCAGATTCGTGAGGACAGCAAGAACAGCGCGTTGCGAAATGCCCGATACGACGATATTGTGCTGCTGTTCCGGCGGGGTACCCATATCTACGCGTATGAGTCGGCGCTGCGCGATGCAGGCATCCCCTACAACCGGATTGCGGGCGAGGGCTATTTCAAGCGGCGCGAGATCGAGGATGTACTTGCCTTGCTGAAACTCATCCAGGACCCCTGGGATGGCGAGGTACTACTGACTCTTTTGCGCAGTCCACTGGCGGGGCTTTCTGATGAGAGCCTGATGCGCATGGCGCAGCTGCCGTGCGGGCTGGTTGCAGCGTTTCATAGCGATATTGTGCCGGAAGGCTTTGAAGATACGGAGCCCCTGCAGCGCATCCGCCTTTTGTTCAAAAAATTGTACGGGCAACGCGAATCATCACCGGGAACAATGCTGCGGCAGATACTTGGGGCAACCCATTTCGAAGCGGTATTGTTGAGTCAGCATCTGGGCTTGCAACATGCCTCCAACCTGCGCAAACTGGTGCAGATGGCCGATGAATTCGCGCAGGGCCGCGCCGCCACCCTCGCCGAATTCACCCATTACGTGGAAGAAATGAGCATCCACGAAATTCGTGAAGGCGAGGCAATGCTACCGTCAAAAGGCATGGGCGCAGTAACGCTCATGACCATACACAAGTCCAAGGGGCTTGAGTTTCCCGTGGTGTTTATCCCTGAAATGTGGGTGCCGCCAAAATCGCAAAACTTCGGGCTGCTGCTACATCATGACACACTGGGCTTTACCGTGAAAACACCTGACGAACAGGGCAATCTCCAATTTAGCGCCATTGGCGAAATTATCAAGGGGTTGCGGAAGAAAGAGGAGACTGCAGAGCTGGCACGGATATTATACGTGGCCATGACCCGTGCCAGAGACTACCTGGTACTGTGCAGCCGCATTGAACAGTCAAAGAAAAGTTGGGCAGAAATGTTAAATCTGCTCTACAGTCTCGAGAACAAAGGTGACGGCGAGGTTTTGCAAGGCGAAGGTTTTCAGGTAACAGTGCGTCGCACG
>CAZBNU010000122.1:0-7870 GCA_964493075.1 uncultured Nitrospirales bacterium
TGGCGAACGCAACCACGCTGGAAGACCTGCCCCTGTTGCCTGATGACGAGGCGGTTTCAGGGCAGGACTGGCTGGTGCATTCTGTAGAACAGAAAGCGGTTGTCTATCGCTTATCGGACGGGAAGGGCATCGCTCTGTCGAATGGTCTGTTGCGGCGTACCTTCCGTATCGCGCCCAATGCCGCCACAGTCGGCCTTGAGAATCTTGTGTCGGGAGAGTCCCTGTTGCGGGGCGTCAAACCGGAGGCGGTGCTTGTACTTGATGGACAGCGCGTTGAGGTGGGCGGCCTGAAGGGACAGCCCAATTATGCCTTTCTTCGCGCTGATTGGATTGACACGCTGGAGTCCGCGCCGGAGGCCATGCAGTTCAGCGGCTTTACCGTGGGTGCGCCGGGCGAACGCATGCCGTGGAAACAGGTGCGTCATCATGCGCCTGATGCGGTCTGGCCGCCCAAAGGCGTGTCCCTGGAAATGAACTATGTCATGCCCGATACCGCTGCGACGCTGCGCGACGTTCAGGTGACAGTACACTATGAGTTGTATGACGGCATACCGCTTTTTTGCAAGTGGATAACCGTGCAGAATGCGGGCAAGGACGCTGTCCTGCTGGACAGTTTTACCAGCGAGATTCTTGCCGCCGTGGAATACAGTTCTGATGTGGAAGACCGGGAAGGGAAAGCGCAACATCCCAATCTACATGTGGAAACGGATTACGCATTTCTGGCGATGAGTGCGTTGAACGCGGGCCGCCACGCCATCCGCTGGGTGCCGGACCCGGACTATGGAACACAGGTAAATTATGATCTGAAGAATCCTTGTCTGCTCGAAGTGGGGCCGGACCTGGGCCCCGCCGCCGCCATTGCGCCGGGAGAAACCTTTACCTCCTTCCATACCTTTGTCCTGTCCTTTGACGGATATGACCGCGAGCGTAACGGGCTGGCGCAACGGAAAATGTACCGTGTTGTTGCGCCGTGGGCCACAGAGAATCCGCTTATGATGCATGTGCGCTATTCCGATCCCAAAACGGTGTACAACGCCATTGACCAATGCGCCGAGGTTGGCTTTGAAATGGTGATCCTCACCTTTGGTAGTGGCTTTGAAATCGAAAACGACAGCGACCGGTACCTGAAACGAATGAGCGACTATAAAAAGTACGCGGCAAAAAGGGGAATCGAAATCGGCGGGTACTCGCTGTTGGCGTCGCGCAGCATTGATGCTGAAAACAATGTGGTCATGCCGGAAGGCGAATCTCCGGCCTTTGGCAATTCCCCCTGCATTGAAAGCGAATGGGGACAAGCCTACTTCAAAAAACTCTACGCCTTCTTTGAGCAAACCGGTTTCGACCTGTTGGAACATGACGGCTCCTATCCCGGCGATGCCTGCACAAGCACCACCCATCCCGGCCATCGCGGCATCGAAGATTCGCGCTGGAACCAGTGGCGCACCATCACGGATTTCTATCACTGGTGTCGGGGACGCGGGATTTTCCTCAACGTGCCGGACTGGTATTTTCTGAGCGGCTCCAACAAAACCGGCATGGGTTACCGCGAAACCAACTGGAGCCTGCCCCGGGATCAACAGGTCGTTCATACGCGCCAGAACATCTACGACGGCACCTGGGAGAAAGCGCCAAGCATGGGTTGGATGTTCGTGCCGCTGACAGAATACCACGGCGGTGGTGCAGCGGCTACTATCGAACCGCTGGATGAACACCTGGACCACTATGAACGGATGCTGGTAGGTAACCTCGCCTTCGGTGCGCAAGCCTGTTATCGGGGGCCGAAACTATACGACACTGACCGCACACGGGACATGGTGAAAAAATGGGTGGACTGGTACAAAACCTGGCGGGACATCCTAGAAAGCGACCTCATACATGGCCGCCGCGCCGACGGCCAACAACTCGACTGGATGCTCCACGTCAACCCGAAACTGGACACCAAGGGCATGCTTGTTGTCTTCAATCCACTGGAAATACCCGTAGCGCAAACGCTTACTGTCAATCTCTACTATACAGGACTGGAAGATAGCGTCAGCGTGCAAACAGATGGTGAAGAAGCATGCACAATTCCAATAAGCAGGAACTATACGACCGCCATACCCGTATCTGTGCCCGCCCAAGGATTCCGCTGGTATGCGTTGCAGTAGCTGGGTTCTATTGTTCGAGGATAACCTGTAGCGCTATCAGCGCTGTGCGTGCGTTGCTTTCGCTTTCGAGCAGTGCGAGGCGTGTTTCTGCAATGTCTCGTCTGGCGATGAGCGTTTCAAACACGGTTACCCCGCCGAGTTCCTGCGCTTTTTCGACAATGGCGTTCACCTCGGTGAGTTGCGGAATGACGGTGTTGCGCAGTTTCTCCGCCACAGCGATTTCGGCTTCGATTTTGGCGTGTAGTTCGAGGCAGCTGCGTAGTTCGTTGCGGGAAGTGGCTTCATTTTCCGCTTCTATCCGTTTTTCGCGAACACGCGCGGCGGCAATGCTCCCTTGTTTTCGGTCGAAGAGGGGAAGGGGAATGCTGATGCCGAGATCAATGGAGTTCGCATCAGCGGCAGTTTCGCGGCGGAACCCTGCGTACAGGGTGGGTTCGGGGAGAGCGCTGCGGCGCGTGGCTACGAGGGCGGTTCTTGCCTGTTCAACACGCAGAGAACGGGCGACGTTCAGCGGACTTGCCGCGAGTAGCGTACGCAGGACTTCCCTGTCGGGCAGCATGTCCAATGTTGGCGCAATTTCTCCGGTGCATTCCGGAAGTTCGTTTGCTTCAATGCCGCATAGTTCCGCTAGTTGTGCGCGAATGGCGTCCCTTTCTTTTCTTGCGCTTTCCAGGTCAACTTCATAGCGGTTCTTCTCGGCTTCAATGCGTATAACATCCATTTCCGGCACATCGCCTTGTTCAAAGCGAATGCGCGTCAACGCTGCCAGCGCTGTTGCGCCGGAAGAAATATCCTCCAGAATGGCTGTGCGTTCCTGTGCCGCAAGTGCCCGATAGAAGAGGTCGCTTGCGTAGCCTTCTACCTCCAGCCGGATGCCTTCGGATTCCTGTTGTGCCGCTTCTGCGCCAATCATGCCGGACTTTTTCGCCAGCCGTCGTGTCCCCGACAGGGGAAGCAGTTGGGACACACCGAACATCCAGGTGACGCCCTCATCGTTGCTGCTGTTGGGCCGCCACGCTTCGACGCCGATTTCCAGTTCAGGGTTTGGCAACAGCCCTGCCTGTTGCGCCTCGTAGGTTTCCTCTTCCACCGCATAGGCTGCCGCCTCTAATGCCGGGTGGTTTGCGGTGGCCTGTGTTAGGGCTTCTTCAATGGTAAATGGACTGGACGCAGGCATGCACAAAATCAGCAATGCGCTATAGAGAGTAGACATGGTATTGTCCTTTCATAACTGTCTAGGAGGTTGATTCTCAAAATCGGTTATTGTAGGGTGGGTGAAGCGGATGCGGAACCCACCATTTCCAATGCGGCAAGTTTTAGTGAGATTCCAGATGTATCGTCCTCTTTTTTCGCTGGTCGGCCAAGCCGCAGATACAGGGCGGGCACAACAAGCATGTTCAACAAGGTAGCGGAAAACAGGCCGCCAATAATGACCACAGCCATGGGACTTTGTATTTCATTGCCTGGTGATTCATGGGCCATTGCCAGGGGTATTAACGCAAGACCTGTGGAAACAGCGGTCATGACCACAGGAATCACGCGCTCCACTGCGCCGCGCCAGACGGCTTCGGTGAAATCTGTCACGCCCTCGCGCAGTTGCAGGTTTCGGATGTGGTTGATGAGCATGATACCGTTACGCGCCGCCACGCCGAATACGCTGATGAACCCGATGATGGACGCCACCGACAACACGCCGCCCATGAGGAATACGGCCGCCACGCCGCCAATCAACGCCAGCGGCAGGCTGGTCATCACAAACAGGGCGTCGCGCACATTCCGAAATGCCATGAACAGAAGCGCAAACACGCCAAGTGCCACCGCGCCGCCCATCATAAGCAGCCGTTTGGAAGCGGCAGCGGCGCTCTCAAATTGACCGCCATAGTGGACGGTATAGCCGGTCTTCCCCGCAACGAGGGGGTCCACTTGGGCGCGAATGTCAGCCACCACCGAGGCAACGTCCCGACCCGCCGGATTGCAGGTGACAAAAATCTTGCGTTGCACCTGGTCGCGGGAGATTACATTGGGGCCGCTACGCCGTTCAATGGCGGCCACCGCGCCCAGCGGCACAATCGCTCCCGTATCGGAACGGAGAGGCAGATTCTCGAGTGTTGCAACACTGTTTACGGTATCGTCCTCAATACGCAGTGCCAGTTCATAGGTGTTGCGGCCCTCATAGATGCGCGTCACCGGCGCGCCGTACAGAGCGGCCCTGAGCGTGGTTCCCGCTTCCGTGAAAGACACGCCGTTTCGCGCAAGACTATTCCGGTCAAAACGAATGCCGATTTCCGGCACATCGGTCTGAGGCTCCACGGCCAGGTCGGTCACGCCGGGAATATCGGCAATCAGGGCCTGTGCTTCTTGCGCCAGTTCGCGCAAAGTATACAGGTCTTCACCGGTAAATTTTATGGCAATCCCCGCGCGCGCGCCGGAAAGCATATGGTCTATGCGATGGGAAATGGGGCCACCAATGCTATAGTTGATGCCGGGAACGGTTGCCAGGCGCGAGCGGATATCAGCCAGCATTTCCGCCTTGCTTCGTTCTTCGAGCACATAGGTGGCCTCGAATTCCGTTCCTTCCACGCCTTGCGCATGTTCGTCCAGTTCACCCCGTCCGGTTTTGCGCGCTACCGATGTGATTTCCGGCGTCTCCATAATAATCTGGTCAACCCGTTTTCCTATGGCATCGGATTCTTCGAGAGAAGTGCCGGGCAAGGTGTTGGTGATGAGGTTAAGGGCGCCTTCATTAAATTCCGGCAGAAAGGCTTGTCCCATGAGTGTAAAGGCAGCCATTGCCACAAGAAACAGGGCAGCCGAAGGCACGGAAACCAGCCACGGGTGACGCAATATCGGTCGCAATAAAGCGCCATAGCCTGTGCGCACTTTTGCGGCGATTCTCGGCTCGATACCTGTTTTGATGGCGCGACTTCCGGGAAGCAGTAATCCTTCCAGTGCCGGTGTCAGGGTGAGCGCCACAAGGAGCGAAGCAAATATGGACACAATATAGGCGGTTCCTAGCGGTCGGAGCAGGCGCCCCTCCACGCTGCCCAGAGCATAGAGCGGCAAGAACACCACCGTAATGATGACGGTTGCAAAAACGATGGCAGAACGGATTTCCACGCTTCCGTCGTAGACCACGCGCAGCGGATTGCGTTGGGATTCCGGCGGGAGTTGGGTATTGAGCCTTAACCGTCGCACCGTGTTTTCAACGTCAATAACCGCATCGTCCATAAGCGATCCAATCGCAATGGCAAGCCCACCCAGGGTCATGGTGTTGATGGTTCCCCCGAAGAAATGGATAGCGAGCACAGCCGTTATGAGCGAAATGGGAAGGGCGGTCAGGGTGATGATAACGGCGCGACCGCTCAACAGAAACATCACCATGACAATGATGACCAGGAGTGCGCCATCGCGAATAGCCACTGCCACATTGTGTACTGCGGTGCGAATGAAATCCGCCTGCTTCATCAATTCCGTGTCGAGGGTCATCCCTTCCGGCAGACGCATTGCTTCTTCAGCAAAAACAGTCTCCAGCAACCCGTCCAGCGCCAGGGTGTTGGCCTGGGGCTGCCGCTGAATGAACAGCAGTACGGCGGGTTTTCCGTTTGCGGCGCCTGTGCCCCGTGCCGGCGCAGCGGCTAAACGCACTTCCGCCACATCACCAACGGTCACCGGGATGTTGTCCCGGGCAGCAATGACGACGCCGCGAATCTCATCCAGACTGTGAAGCCGACCCTGGCCTGTGACCAGATATTCGGTTCCGTTTTCCGCGAGAAATCCGGCGGGCGTACTCACGTTGTTTTCCTGCAATGCTGTGGACACGTCCGACGCGGTCAGTTGATGGGCCGCCAGGCGCTCTGGTTTCAACCACACCTGATATTGTCTGTCGCCGCTGCCGACCGTGGTAATCTGCGCGATTCCGGGCACGGCAAGGAGCCGACGGCGCAATACGGTTTCCGCGTAGTTCTGAACCTCTGCCAGGGGCAGGGTCTCCGACTGAAGCGCCACAAGCTGAATTTCGCCCATAAGCGATGTGGGCGGCGCGAGGATGGGCGGCGCCACGCCTTCCGGCATTTCGCTGGCTGCCAGCGTGACCCGTTCCGTGACAATCTGCCGCGCCACGTTCATCTCCTCGCCCCATTCAAACTCCGTCCAGATCACAGAAAAACTCGGCATCGAAGCGGAGCGCACCCGTCGCACACCCGGCGCGCCGTTCAATGCCGTTTCAAGGGGGAAGGTGACCAGATTCTCCACTTCCGACGGCGACATGCCGGGCGCTTCCGTGAGCACTGCCACCGTGGGTGCAGTCAAATCCGGGAACACGTCTATGGGCACGTTGACGCTGATATACAAGCCAAAGACGGTAAAAATAACGGCCACACCAACAACGAGATAACGGTTGTTAATAGACCATTTTATAAGAGCGTCCATCATGATGTTATCTCCTTAATGTACGTGGGCTGAACCGAGACTGGACCCGGACAAGGAAGCCAGACGCACGGTGTATGCACCCTGGGACACGACCCGTTCACCGGCGCGAACCCCTTCCAGCACTTCACTGTACGTTCCATCGGTTATGCCCAACCGGATGTTACGCTTTTGAAAGGTTTCGCCTTCGAGCATGACGTACACGGTTGAAATACCATGTTCATCCACCACCGCAGTGTTGGGAATGCGCACAATCCCTTCAACGCGGTTAATATCCAGCCACAGGTTAAGCGACATGCCGACCCGCAGCGCTTCGTCAGGATTGGCGGCATGGAAAAGGATGGGCACGGTGCGGGTGTCCTTATCCACTTCAGGTAGTATCCACGGCGCGGGGGCATTGTCGGGGACGACAATTTCATGCAGTTCACCGGGGCTGCCGGGAATCTCAAACACACCGGACGGCGTTAGCGCGAGGGTTGCTGCCAATGATTCCGGTGCGCGCGCTTCGATCAATACCTGTGCGGCGTTTACAATTTCGAAAAGGGGATCGCCATACGCGACGCGCGTTCCCGGACCGGCAAACACGCGGGTGATGCGTCCGGAAATGGGCGCCATCACGGCTACCGAACCGGTCTGTATTGCGTCGGATTCGGGCTGTGTTTCTTTCAACGCCTGCTGCGCCTGAGCCGCCGCCTGTTCTGCGGCTTTGAGAGCGGCCTGTGCTTCGGCGAGGGTGCCGCGCAGTGTGTCCACCTCCCGTTGTGAACCTGCCCCTGCTTCCAGCAAGGCTTCGGCGCGACCCAGCGCTGTGGCGTATTGTCCCACCAGCGCACGCGCCTGTGCCGCATTGCCCGAGGCTTCTATAGCGCGCGCAGTCAGTTCCAGTTGCAGGGACTGTATGCCCTGCAGGTTAGCGTTATGGGCCAGCGATTCTGCGGTCATGGTTTCGATGGTTACCCGCGCCAACACCTGTCCCTCGGCAACAACATCGCCAATCTTCGGGAAAGCCGTGTCATTCTGGGCAAGAGTCAATCCGGAGACAGGCGTTGCTGCCACATTTCGCGTGTCCGGAGTGTCAGGCACAAAGGCGGGCAATTTGCGTCGCTCAACGATTGTACCGAGTTCGGCAGAAACGGTCGCCACGGGAACCATCCATTGTTGTTCCTTGGTGAAACCGATAGCGTTGGCAGGGGCCGCTTCTTCGCCATGCTCATGTTCGTGCTTATCCTCCCCATCGCACACATCCAGATCGTCCATGGTGATGGTGGCAATACCTTCTCCAACAGGCACTTCCAACC
>CAZBNU010000122.1:7970-11636 GCA_964493075.1 uncultured Nitrospirales bacterium
GGCAAACAGAACAGCAAAGAGAGCGGAAAAAAGAACGCTGGAAACAGTTGTCTTGAAAACTATTGGACAAAACATGAGATATCCTTTTTTTAACGCGCCTGCTACAGACGCAAATCACCTTGAGTACGCGAAAGGAGATAAAAAAAGGAATATCAGCGGAGGAGTGGCAACTGCAGGCCGGTGACTGGACACACCCGTCCTGGTCCGCTACGTGGACAGAGGGAGAAAACGTCGCAATGGATCTTTAGCGACACCTGACTTGCAGACACGAGGGAAAACAAGTCATTGCTCTGCGCAGCGGGTGGCGCCAGGGGCGCCAGTTCATTCGATGGTGTTGGCAGAACAGGCGCGATATCACACAGAAGAAAGGGGCTGTGCTGATGTGAATGTTCGCAGAAATCCGTGTCTGTGCAATCATCATGTTGATGATGCTGGAACGCAGCAGCACAGAAATGCTGGGCGCAGTTTTCCGGGTCTGAATCTGAGGCATGTTCATGATGATCATGCAATCGCAACCCAAACGCATTGATGCTGAAAAACAGAGCCAGCAGCAAAACCCCCGCTTTGCGTACTGTCACTCCGAGTATATTTACCGCATCGCTATATTTGTTCATTGCCATTGATAACCAACTTAATTTATTCTGTGAGTCGCAACTATACATCGAGTGAACAAAAGAATCAAGAATGTTATGCCCGACGTGATGTTACACTATCCTACACGTCCTACAATCACAAACCTACCGCATCAGGGTGTAGGCAGCGCCACGTCGTCGAAGTTGTCCATGGTGCGTTCGGCGCGCATTTTCTTGAGCGTTTCGAGCGCAGTGGTGTGCGGTACGGACTGCTGTTCTTTCACGGCATACCGTCGCCAGGTTATGGATGCTTCCGCCTTTTCCTTTTCGCCCAGAATCCAGATATTCGGGATTTTGTGGGTAACGGCATTCCTGATTTTCTTGTTGAAACTTTCGTTACTGTCGTCCACTTCCACGCGGAAGAAGTTCTGGTGCAACAGGCCCTGCAGTTCTTCGGCATAGTCAAGCAGCGCCGCGTTTACGGGCACCAGCCGCACCTGCACCGGCGCCATCCACGTGGGGAATGCGCCGCCATAGAACTCAATCAGAAACGAAATCATGCGTTCGTGGGTGCTGAGCGGCGCACGATGTAGAATGTAGGGGCGTTTCTTTTCTCCATCGGCATCCACGTAGGTGAGGTCAAAGCGTTCAGGCATCACAAAGTCGAGCTGACAGGTGGACACGGTTTCCTCGCGGCCCATAAGGTTCTTCACCTGAATGTCCACTTTTGGCCCGTAGAACGCTGCCTCGCCAATTTCCTCTTCATAGGCAATGCCCAGGCCATCCAACACCTTGCGCACCATCTCCTCATTCTGTTCCCAGTCGTCATAGCGGTCCACGAACTTAGCGCTGTTCTTATCGTGCAACGAAAGACGTACGCGAAAATTGCCCATGCGCAAGTGGCCGTAGTACATCTGGTACATGGAGATGACGTTGCGGAATTCCGACTCAATCTGATCGGGCGTACAGTAAATGTGGGCATCATTCATGCACATGGCACGCACACGCAGCAGCCCCGAAAGGGAGCCATGCTTCTCATAGCGGAACACATCGCCGTATTCGCAGAGGCGTACGGGCAGCTCGCGGTAACTGCGCAGGCGTGATGCATAAATTTTGTGATGGTGAGGGCAGCACATGGGCCGCAGATAATACTCGTCATTTTCATCCACCGGCATGGACGGATACATGCTGTCCTGGTAGTAGGGCACATGTCCGGAACGCAGGTACAGTTCCTTGCGCGTTACCGAAGGCGTAGTCACACGCTGGTAACCTGCGAGAAACTCCGTCTCCCGCGCCCACTTCTCCAACTCATCCCGCAGCACCGTGCCATTGGGCGTCCACAGCGGCAGTCCCACACCGACTTCCGTGTCCTGAATGAACAGGTCCAGTTCATCGCCCAGTTTGCGGTGATCACGCTCCATGGCACGTTTGCGCATTTCAATGTATTCTTTGAGTTCATCGCCGGAGGCGAACGCCAACCCGTAGATGCGGGTCAGCATGGGACGTTTTTCATCACCCCGCCAGTAGCTGCCGGAAATGCGGTCCAGTTTGAAGCAGTTCTTGGGCACCAGCCCTGTATGTTCCAGATGCGGGCCTTCGCACATGTCAACAAAATCGCCACTTGTGTAAAAGGAAAGCGTACCTTCAGCGACTTTGCCAAGATCAATTAGTTCCTGCGCATATTCCACCTTATAAACTTCGCCCCGTTCCTCCAGGAAGCGCAGCGCATCCTCGCACGATTTCTCTTCGCGAACAAAGGGCAGGCGTGCTTTTATAATACTGCGCATGTGCTGTTCCAGTTGCGTAAGTTCACCTTCGCCGATGGGGTTGCCGCCAAAGTCGAAGTCATAATAGAACCCGTTTTCTACAGGAGGGCCAAAGGCGAGTTTTGCGTCGGGGCGCATCTGTCTGACTGCTGCAGCCAGGATATGGGACAGGGAATGGCGTAGCGTATGGAGCGCCACCTCTTTTTCGTCTTTAGTAATAACTGCTGTTTTGCTCATTTGAAAATAACCTCATACGCCATTTGGGCGGCGCGGAATTGTTGTTAAAAAAAACACCTGTCATACCCTTAATTACGAGATGCGGGCAACGACAGACTATCAGGGGATGTTGACGGGTATTGTAATACGCTGTCCATTGCGAATCACTTCCACCTTGAATTGTTTGGTATCTTTGAATTGGGGTGCCATATTCACAATTTGGGGGATACTCTGCACTGCAATGCCGTTCACATTGCTTATGATGTCGTTATCCTGAAATCCAAATTGTGAGGCATAGGGTATCTGACTGATATTCGTGGCGGTAAGACCCAGCGCATTACCGGCATCATCGGTCACAATGGTCGGCATGTGTTTTCCCATCAGCGCCATTGGATCAATGTCCTTGCCAAGGTCTTTGGGAAGACTTGCCGCCCCACGCGGTATATTTTCGGTCATGGTTCCCTTGGCTGCCAGAACACGTGGCTCTTCCGCTTTGGGGGCAGGCTGCGTAGTTCGCGGTGCAGGCTTTGCGGCGGCTTGCTCTTCAAGCGTATAAGTGAACTGCTCCATGCCGTGGCTGTCCCGGAAATCCCATGGTGCAAGCGACAGCGGATCCGCGTACAGACCTACGGAATTGGAAATGGCCTCCGCATTGAGGCGACGAAGTAGCGCATCCTTCTGCGCATTTTTGCGATCCCACCAGGCCATACCCTGCGCAACCATGAGGTGACTGAGGCTTTCCCCATTGGTGTTGAATATCAATACAACGAGATTCTGCTGTGAATCGGTCGTCAGCACACTTACATTGACGCTCTCATTCAGAAATTTATCTACTGCGAACTGGCGGGCTTCCTGATAATAAGCCTGACCCGGTTCGGGAGAATCAATTCCGTATAACCGCGCCTTGATTGCGTTGCCATTGCGGTCAAGGATTACGATGGCGCCTGTCACAAAATCGGTCACGGTGGCACGATAGGTTTCCCGGGCGGGCGCATTCACAGACTTCAACATTTCATCCACTGTCATCCCCGCAATCAGGGAAACGGGCGCAGGCGGGGTATCCGGTGCCGCAGCTTCTTCGGCCTGCTCTTCGGCCGGTGGTTCACCTGCAA
>CAZBNU010000123.1:0-11629 GCA_964493075.1 uncultured Nitrospirales bacterium
AACATACTCATGGCCGTTTCTCTATTACGATGCTGCGAGCGTTCAATCTGACAGGAAACAACGATACCTGTGGGCAAATGCGTAAGCCGAACCGCGCTGCTGGTTTTGTTTACCTTTTGCCCACCAGCGCCGCTGGAACGAAATACATCAAGTTTGATGTCGTCTTCTTTGATTTCTATATCTATGCTGTCATCAACTTCCGCCATGACCTCAATAGCGGAAAAAGAGGTGTGCCTTCTCGCATTTGCATCAAAAGGGGAAATACGCACCAGCCGATGCACCCCTTCTTCAGATTTCAGCGTACCATAACAAAACGGACCGGACACTCGCAGGGATGCACTTTTCAAACCAGCCTCTTCGCCAGGTTGATAATCCAACACCTCAAAGTCAAAAGAACGCTGTTCACAAAAGCGCGTTATCATGCGATAGAGCATTTCAGCCCAATCGCAGGACTCCGTGCCGCCAGCACCCGGATGTATGTTGACAATGGCCGGATTGCTGTCCCGTGCGTCCATAAACAGGCTGTTAAGTTCAAGCCGATGAAGATATTTTTCAATGCCAGCAATTTGTTCCGTAATTTCATGGGCAACAGAGGAATCTTCCTCTTCAGCCGCCATTTCTATCAATACTTGCACATCATCAATCTCGCGCTGCAAATCATCAGGAGCAGTTACAACTGCCTTGAGTCCTTTGAGACGCTGCACCGTTTTTTGCGCATCTTCTGGGTTATCCCAGAATCCGGGGGCGGACATAGTCGCCTCAATTGCCGCGATATCATTCTTGACCTGCTCGGCATTGAGGCAGGCATGCAATTCCTGCAGTCGTGCCGCGTATTCTTTTATGAGTTGTGACTCATTTTCAAACATGAAAACAATAATTCCTTAATTTCTGAATGAACCATCTGCGGTCTCAGAGTGAACCGTTGCCAACGAAAAGAACAAAATAATACAAGGCTGGTGCGCCGAACAAAAATGCGTCACAGCGGTCCAGTGCGCCTCCATGCCCCGGGAAAATGGCACCAGAATCCTTTACGCCCGCATTACGCTTAAGCGTGGATTCCACAAGATCACCCAGTTGGCCGATAACCGAAAGGAATAGTCCAGCCACCATGTACTCGGCAAGAGGCCACGACGGATAGGAATTCCAGCCTGCATAACTTTTAAGCCAGTAAAGCGCAGCACCAGCCAATGCGCCACACACCAATGCCGCCACACTGCCTTCGATGGTTTTGTTCGGGCTTATTTTGGGAGCAAGTTTATGGCGGCCCACCGCCTTGCCGATCAGGTATGCGCCCGTGTCCGAACAGCCAATGGTGAAAACAAGAATGGTGATTAGTCCGGAACCAATAGCAGGGATCTGATGAAGGGTGATGAAAAAAGAACCGCAATACCCCACGTACACAAGTCCGCAAACAGACGCGGAAATGCCTGCAATGGTGTGTTTCATGATGAACATGTGAATTACTACCAACAAGAAGGCCGCTGAAATCAACGCAAAATGAGGGGTGATAGATGAACTATCTGCGAATCCTGCTGCAAATGGAATAATCGCTGCAAGTGGTACGCCAGCCCAGGGGACCACCTCAATACCAGCGCCTTGCGCTAGTTTGAAAAATTCACGGGCGCCTAACAATACAAGGATTACCACCATGATCTGGTAGGCAATGTGCAGCACGGGCCACCACACCAGAACCACTGCAAGCGGTATGAGTGCAAAGGCCGTAAGTAAGCGGAGACGTAGTCCTTCTGCCGCAGACGTTTTCATGGGCGACCTCCGAACCTGCGATCACGTCCCTGATACTCGACAATGGCTTCGTGCAGGCACTTTTTATCGAAATCCGGCCATAATGTGGGGGTTACCACAATCTCTGCATAGGATATTTGCCATAGCATGAAATTACTGATTCGCATTTCGCCGCTGGTCCGAATAAGAAGGTCCACCTCGCTGTGTTGAGGCAGATAAAGGTTCTGTGCAATGGTTTCTTCGTTGATATCTTCCGGCTGGAGTTCACCTCGTTTCACCGCTGCGGCAATATTCTGTGCAGCCCGCACGATTTCTGTTCTGCCGCCGTAATTCAATGCCATACACACGTCCATGACATCGTTGTTTTTGGTGAGTTCCTCACATTTCAACACATCCTGAACCGCATGACGGGGAAGCGCTTCCAAATCTCCTAAGTGCCGTAGGCGCACATTTGTCTCGTTTATATTTTTCGCGTATTTCTGCATGGCTCGGCTGATCAAACGAAACAAAGAGTCCACTTCCCGTTTCGGTCTGTTCCAGTTTTCTGTGCTGAACGCGTACAAGGTGAGTACGCGCACGCCGAGTTCACGGCATGCTTCCGTAATTGTTCGTACATTGCGTGCCCCTGCTTCATGGCCCTGTGATCGCGTTTTCCCATTGCGTTGCGCCCAACGCCCATTGCCGTCCATGATAATGGCGATATGATGGGGTATACGATTTACGTCTATGGGATTTGGAAGTGCTGCAACGTCTTTCATTTGCGATCCAATTGAAGTTATTTGCTGTTAATAGTTTTTTTTTGAAAAGACAAGCATACAAAAACCGCGGCAGGGACGCAAGTGCGCCCGCCGCGGCTGAATACTTGAAGAGGTTGAGGCGGCGCACAACCGCCTGGCGTCACACCTCCATGATGTCCAGTTCTTTTGCTTTCATGGCGTCGTCCATATCCTTTATATGGTCATCTGTCATTTTCTGAATCTCATCTGTGAGACGGTGCGCGTCATCTTCGGGAACATCGCCATTTTTTTGCAGTGTTTTAATCGTTTCAATGGCATGCCGCCGAACATTGCGCACTGCGACTTTGGCTTCTTCGGTGAATTTTCCAGCAAGTTTGACCATGTCGCGCCGCCGCTCTTCTGTAAGCGGTGGGACAGGTACCCGTATAATTCTTCCGTCATTTGAGGGATTGATGTCCAGGGGAGAAGCACGAAGCGCTTTTTCAACCACATTAATTTGTGATTTATCCCACAAATCAATGGCGATAGTGTGTGAATCAGGCACAGTTACAGTGCCTAATTGATTTAATTTCATTTTGGAACCGTAGACTTCGATATCCAGCGAATCCAATAATCCTGGGTTTGCGCGCCCGGTGCGCAGATTGCCGAGTTCCTGATGCAGTGCCTGCACGCTTTTGTCCATCTTATCGCGTGCTTCTTTCATTGTGACGCTATGGGGCATAATCTAATCTCCCTTCACCAACGTACCTATCGGTTCTCCTTGAATTACTTTTAACAAGTTTCCTGGTTTTGTCAAATCAAAAACCAACACGGGCATGTTGTTCTCGCGGCATAGGGAAATGGCTGTAGCGTCCATAACCTTGAGTTTCCGAGACAACACCTCCATGTAGGAAAGAATCTCATAGCGTTTTGCATTTTTGTTGGTCTTGGGGTCATCGTCATATACCCCATCCACCCGCGTGGCTTTCATCAACACCTCCGCGCCAATTTCGTTTGCGCGAAGCGCTGCTGCGGTGTCAGTTGTAAAATACGGATTGCCGGTGCCGGCACCGAAAATGACAACGCGCCCCTTGTCCAGATGCCTTATAGCACGGCGACGTATATAGCGTTCTGCAACCGGCGGCATTTCTATAGCACTCATAACGCGCGTCATTATGCCGCGTTTTTCAAGAGAGGCCTGCACCGCAAGAGAGTTGATTACCGTGGCAAGCATGCCCATGTAGTCACCTGTCGGGCGGTCCAGTCCCGTTTCCACGCCGCGTTCACCTCTGAAAATGTTGCCGCCGCCGATCACCATGCCTATTTCGACGCCCATCCCCGCCACTTCTGCGACCTCATCGCAGAAGCGCCCCACAGTTTCAAAGTCTATACCGCCACGACCTTCGACCCCCTCCAGGGCCTGGCCGCTTAATTTAAGCATGATGCGCTTATAAACCGCGTCGGACAAATTCAAGGCTCCCAATTATTGCGCTGACTTTGCAAGTTCCGCTGCGACTTCTGCCGCGAAATCAACCTCTTCCTTTTCGATGCCTTCGCCTAACTGAAATCGCACAAAGCGCCGCACAACGACTTTCTCACCGCATTTTGCTGTCAATTCAGCAATCAAATCAGAAATTTTCTTTTTATCTTCCTTAACAAAAGGCTGCTCGAGCAGACAAACTTCGCTGAACCATTTGCTCATTTTACCTTCAGCTATTTTCTCACAAATATTCTGTGGTTTTCCTGTTTCTGCGGCCTGCTTGACATATACTTCCTTTTCCGCCTCATACGCCTCTGTAGGCACTTCCTCTTTGGTTATATATTGCGGGGCTGCAGAACATATTTGCAGGCAAAGGTCTTTGACAAATTCCTGGAATGCTTCTCCACGCGCCACGAAATCCGTCTCACAGTTAACTTCAACGAGTACGCCAACTTTTCCGCCCAAGTGAATGTAGGATGCCACCGCGCCCTCTGAGGCCACTTTGCTGGCACGTTTTGCCGCTTTTGCAATACCTTTTTCGCGCAAATACTTTACGGCTTCATCAAAGTTGCCGCCTTTTTCTTCCAATGCACGTTTACAATCCATCATCCCGGCGCCAGTAGCGTCCCGGAGTTCTTTGACTTCAGCAGCTGAAATAGCCATGACTTAAAACTCTCCTTACCATGTAAAATTGATATATTGTTACTTACAAAGTTGTGAAATGCTGCGACGGTTCGTTATGCCTCTACCGGATCGGTTTCCTGTACGGTTTCCGTGGCTGCCTCTTTATCTTCAGATGCACTATACTGTGCGTCATAGGCATCGTCTACTTTTTCTTCCGGTTTGTCTTCTGTTACATCATCGGCAGCGTCCGCGCCTTCATGCTTGCTTCTACGTTCTTCTTCTTCTTCAGCCTTAATTTTCTCCAGCCGCATTTTACCTTCGATGACTGCGTCTGCGATAATCCTACAATACAGGTTCACGGCACGGATGGCATCGTCATTGCCAGGGATGGGCAGATCAACCTCGTCGGGATCGCTGTTTGTATCTACAATTCCAATGCAGGGGATTTTCAGGCGTCGAGCTTCGCGGACTGCAATCGCCTCGCGTTTGGTATCAATGATGAAGATGGCCCCGGGCATGCCGGGCATCTGCTGAATACCCAGCAGGTTTTTTTCCAGTTTCATGCGCTGTTTACGCATCATTGCCGCCTCTTTTTTAGAGAAGCGATCAATAGTGCCGTCTTTTTCGATACCCTGCAAACGGAAAAGCTCGCTGATACTTTGGCGAACGGTTTGGTAATTAGTAAGGGTGCCGCCCAACCAGCGGGAGGTAACATGGTACATCCCACAGCGCTCGGCTTCGCGCTGAATAGGCTCCTGAGCTTGCCTTTTCGTTCCAACGAATAGTACGTGGCCGCCCTCTGTGACAATATCACGCACCAGCGCATAGGAGCGATATAATTGGCGAAGGGAATGTTGGAGATCAATAACGTAAATACCGTTACGCTGGCCATAAATATAGCGGGCCATTTTGGGGTTCCACCGGCGGGTCTGATGACCAAAGTGAATGCCAGCTTCAAGTAATTCGCGCATTGTGACCAATGCCATAAGAAAATCCTCCAGTTCGGGTTAAACCTCGGGGCGTCATGGTATCTGACATACACTGCCAGACACCCGAATTTGGTTCCGTGATGGTAACGGAGTGACGCCCCTGTGAAATTAGATGACTATAGTAGCATTTTTCCGCAAACGGGTGCAAAATTTTCTTTATTGAGCAGAAGTGGATACTGAAAGTATTGTTCCGGCGATGTAGCGTGTACCGTTTTCCTTATTGAAGTAATACACGGCCAGATAATTGCCATCAGCCATTGGCGTTACCCAAGGATATCCTAAATCGCTGTTGCCGCCGTCATCACGCAGCACGATTTCTTCGCTGTCCTGAATAGCAATACCTTCCGCATCCAACACACGCGCCCGTATGCCGAAGGGTTCATGACGATACCCATACACCAGCAGAATACGTCCATCGGGAAGCGCTGTAGCGCAGTGTGGATGCCCTTGAAATCCGGCATCTTCCCAGAGTTCAAAGGTTTTTCCACCGTCGGTAGAACGGGCAATGCAGGTATGGTCATCAAAATCCGCCGTGCGCATAAAGGCAATCAAGTCGCCTTGGGGTGTTTCGTATAATGCTGTTTCGTTGAAACTCACCTTGCTGTCCTGCGCGATTGGCGTGCGATATTCCCAGGTCAACCCACCGTCCTTTGACGCCATTAAATGCACTTCCGTTATTCGTGGCTGTAGTTGCGACTGCGAGGCAACGGCCCAGTACAGTGTGCCGTCCTTGCTTTCACACATGGGCCCGCGATTATATGCTGGACAGGGTTCTTTGAAGACCGTATGGGTCACGTTCTCAGAAATCGGTGGCGGAATAATGGGGCCCTGCCAGGAATTGCCGCCATCTATGGAACGGACAAGATAGCCGCCCATAAATACGAAATCACCATGACGCAACGTGTCCGGTACTTTCTCGGCAGCATCACCGCGTAGCAACGCCCAACCGTAACTGCTGCATACGATAGTTCCATCGCGCAATTGTGTCATGCAGGGGTCTTGGGAACCGCCAAAAGGATGGGCAAATATGAGTTCAGGTTCCGTAGTCCAGGTTTCGCCGTTATCCTGCGAACGCACCGAAACAAGATAGGAGTTGGGATCGGTATGATTGGAACTGGACTCACCAAAGTAGCGCCGTTCCGGCGCACGACGGAAGGCGAGCAGCAATTCACCATCGGGCCGCAGTACGACTGAGGGGAAAGCACTGTAAAACCGGTCGTCACTGTAAACAACAATGTCCTTGACCTTGGTGACGGTTGCTTCCTTTGCTTTCGCGACGAAACTACATAAACACAGGATGCCAAGCACTATACTTATAAAGCGATACAATTTCATGTTTTATCTCCTTGTTAATCTGTAATAGGTATGAGTATACCAGATTGTCTATCTGAATTACTTCAAGAAAAGGTTCAAAACGGAAGTAAACTGTCCCGGCGATTCAACATGCGGCGAGTGACTGCATCCTTCAATAATCTCCAGCCTTCCCTTTGGAAACAATGCCGTCATTTCTTCGCCAATCCTGCAATACTTCTCGTCCTTTTCTCCGACGACAACAAGTGTGGGCATATCCAGTTGTTGTAATTCCTTCCAACAATCGGGTTGTGATGCAACACCCAAAGCGTGCAAAGATTCCAATAACGCGGGTGGATTATTCTTTATGCGTTGCTGTACGAGCGATTCAAAAAGTACAGGCTGTTTTGATAGTTCCGCGAACAGCGGCTGCTGGTACCAGCGGCGTAGAAATGCCTCAAATTCCGCTGACCCCTCCCCCATGCCTGCGAGTTCCTGCTGGAGACTTTTGTCCTGAATAAGGCGGCTGCTTCGTTCCTGTTCCGTGCGCAGTCCGGGTGATGTTGATACAAGCACCAGCCGTGAAATCCTGTGTGGGTAGTGAAGAGCAGTATACAGTGCAATTCTTCCACCCATAGAGTAGCCGATCAAGGTGCAGGTGTCTATCCCTCCGGCATCAAGATACTCAATCAGGGCTGCTGCAATATCTGGGATGCCAGCTGCGGCTCCGGCAATGTCGTATCGTTGTGCGCCATGTCCCGACAAGTCTGGACACAGGCATTGAACCGCAGGCGCAATAGATTCCGCCACTCCTTTCCAATCTTCTCCGCAGCCCATGAAACCATGTAGCATAATCGCCGCAGGTGCGCTTGTGCTTTCGGTTCCAAAGCGATGCCATTTCAAGAGTGCTGCCATCAGATGATCCTGTTTACAGTGATAGTTCATAAGGCGACGACCGCTACCGTCATTGCGAGGCACGAAGCAATCTCGTTAGTCCATATACTATCACGTAACACCAGATTGCTTCGTTCCTCGCAATGACGATGTGAATTTTGCCTTAATTAATAAACTGGGTTGTGGAAAACGAACACGTTGTATATTATCTGTTATGATACAGCGTACTGCACCGAAAAATGAAGGAGACCGCCATGCATGCCTGTCTGTGTATCGCTTCCATGTTTATAACGCAACTGACTGTACCCCTGATTTCCGGTTCTTCCGTGTCCGAACCTGTGCAGTTTGCCGCCGAGGAACTTGGCCGCTACATTACGGAATCTACTGGTTCTGATATTCCCGTTATACACAACGAAGCGCTGAACCAGATTAATACGCTTCTTCTCGGGACGGAAAATTCCGAAGGTCTGGAATTGCAATTTCCGGAGTCCAAACACAAGGAAGCATACCGCATTTATACCCCTGAAGGCGGCGGGCGCATCTTTACCGCCAATTCGCCGGGCGCGCTGCTGTATTCTGTTTACGACTTTCTGGAAACATCCATCGGCTATCGTTGGTACTTCCCGTACCCGGAGGACAATATCATTCCTGCCGTTACGCTGTCCGCATTCAATGACATTATGAATACGGTTGAAGACCGTGAAACGGAACCTGCGTTTTCTTTTCGGTCACGTGAATTCCGGGATGTATCGCCCATGACCGATGCCACTGACGATCATATCGTGCATCAGATTGACTGGTGGGCGAAACTGCGTATGAACCGTTTTCTCCTGAATTTCGGCTATGTAAAGGATGAGGCATTATGGTCGCGATGGCGTCAACGGCTTATTCCTGAAATTAAACGGCGCGGCATGCTTGTGGGTATTGGCGAGCATGGTAGTTACCCCTTGTTTCTGTCGCCCCATCGCTATGCCAAAGAGCACCCGGACTGGTACTGTGAGATTGACGGGAACCGCATTGGCGACATGCATACCGAAGCCGGGGAATGGGCGCAATTCTGCACAACGAATCCGGAGGCAGTAAAAACGTACTTGGATAATTTCACCGTTTTTGTCCTTGAACATCCCGAGATTGATTTTTATTATCCTGCGCCAAACGACGTAGGCCGATGGTGTGAGTGCGAACGTTGCCGTGAGTTGTCCATTGCCGACCGGTATCTGCAATTGAACAATCAGATTGCAGAGGTAGTCAACAAGGTAAAGCCCGGCACGCGCATTATGCATCTGGCGTACAGCAACCACCGCCTGCCACCGGAACACACGCTGCCCCATAACATGATAGATGTGGATGTCGCCTGCTGGGGCCGCGACTTTTCCTATTCCCTGTGCGACCAGAACACCATGCCCGATGATATAGATTACCTGGATGTGTTTCGGCAATGGGCAGTGCTTTGCGGCAATACGGGTGAGCAGCAGAATGCACGCCTTCTGTACCATTGGAAAATCATGCGCCAATACTGGCTTGGCATGCACCTGTTGCCTTTATCAATTATGGATGATGATTTCAAGTGCATCCAGGAGTTGGGTATTGCGGGCTTTGATCTGCCCCTGGGGTTTATCGGGATATGGACAAAAGCACTCAACACCTATGCAGCCGCCAATAAATGTTGGAATCCTGATACCCCCAGTGCCTCACTCACAGATCGGTTCATGAAGGATTACTATGGTGCATACGCAGACAGCGCCATGAGGCTATATGAACTTGCAGAGGACGCATTCAAGGATCGGCGCTATGGACGCAGCCTTACCCTGGCATGGTTTCCGGATACCAGCAAAGTGCGGGACACGCCCCTGGAGGGGCTCGGTGAAAATGCGCGTCATGCGCTTTTATGTCTGGAAGAAGCAATCACAATACTTGAACCGCACCTGGAAGTTGAAGAACCCTTTGCATCGCGGTTCCGGAAACTTAATGTTGTTCTGCGCCATGCCCAGGATGAGCAGCAGGTTCTTGCGGCCTTTGCTGAATTGATGAACGCCTGTCACGCGCTCAAAAAGAACGAATCTGATGTGACGCGACATGCTGCAATACAGGCATGGGAAGCGGCAAAGGCTGCCAACGACGCGCTTGCCGCCAGTTACGCTATCGAAGAGGATGAAGCAGGATTGTACTGGGATGGCATGAGTTACAAGCAGTTACAGGATGCACTTGCGAAATGGCGTCAGGTAATTGAAAATGTGGATTGGCAACTCATCGGGCACTGGAATACCGAAGATTTTAACAACGCTACCACACCCGTCATAAAGCGGTTGGATGTAACAAAATACATGGGCCGCAATTATTCCGGCACGTTGCAGGTACGCTTCAATTATACGGGCGGCGAACTGGGCGCATCCCTTCGTCGTGTTTCGCTTCACCAAATCCAATCTGATGGGAGATCCGTTCTGTTAGTTGAAGATAAACATGGCGGATTTGCTGGGTACGTTCATGAAAACGCTGCATACCTGCTTGACGTTGAAGGCGCATATTCAACGGATGCACGTCTTGTTATTGAAGTGGAACTGGCAGCGTATGCCACCTCCGGCAGTGTTTCGCAACGGGGCTGCAAAGGTGATATTCTGATAGGGCTATCAAAGGATTCCAGCAGCAGTAATTGAAAGGTCAAGTCCTAATGAAAACATGGTCTACGTATTTTGTCATCGTTTTTATAATCTGCCAATGGGGTGTCGGCGCTGCAGAAAAAAACAATACAAAAGGCCGTCTGGCAACGCCTTATCAAAGCATGTATATTGGTGAAGAGGCAACAGGCGATCATGTGCTGGGGTTGTGGCAGTTTGACGGGGAAACTCCCTTGGCGGATGTTTCGGGTAAGGGCCATGACGGAACATTAAACGGGGCGGCGATTGTTGAGTCGGGACGCTTTGGAGGCGCACTTCAATCGGACCGTGGCTGGCCGGATATTGATCAACCTCATCAGGTCATGGTCGCAAACAATCCCGCGTTGACACCCCAAGGCGCATTCACCATTGAGATGTGGGTTCAGCCGTCAGCAGAAATGACGGGCTACGAAAACCATCCCACACTTCTGGACAAGAAGTATGTGGCAGACACAGACTATCAGTTCTATTTGAGCAGGGAATTGAAGCCTGATACGCGGCGGCTGGAAATGACCTTGGGCTTTGGCAGCGATTCCCAACTGTATTCTTCTGAATACCGTGATTTCTTGCCCGGTGTCTGGCGGCATGTGGCGTTCGTGTATGACGGTATGGGCACGGGCAATTTCTTCGTGGACGGTGTGTTCGCTGGCGGGCAGACCTATCCAGAACGGCGCGGCATTGCTCCGGGAGACCACAGGCTTTCCATCGGCGACAGGATAGGCAGCAACTACCGCGGGTTCCCTGGACTGCTGGATCAGGTGCGGATTTCCGATGTCGCCTTGGAGTTCCGTTCCGTATCGCTTGCGTTGAACATGCCGCGCTGTGTGTTTGTGCGCATGGAAGGTGCCCCATCATTGCAACTTGCCGCAACCAATCTACGGCATGTACCCATACCTTCCGCCACTATTACGGTCATGCGGGATACAACCGTCATAGACACGTTTATACTGCCGGAACTCGCTTCCGGGGAAAGCCATACTTTTTCTTTCACCTTTGATACGGCGTTACGTCCGGACACCTATAAACTCGCCGCATCAATTACAATTCCCGGCGATACTCCTTATCATGCAACTGAACATTTCACTCTTGTTACGATTGTGACGCGTCCTCTCCCCCACACCATGCCGGTGGTGCTTTGGGGAAACGCCCTTGACCAACTGGATGAGGCGCGGGATATCGGGTTCACCCACTGCCTCGGGTTGGGCTGCGACTACGGCGCGGTGTGGGAAGCAGGTGCGC
>CAZBNU010000124.1:0-11516 GCA_964493075.1 uncultured Nitrospirales bacterium
TAACCTCAACGCAACACCATCGGTGTGGCATCAACATAACCCAAAGGAACAAGAATATGGACAGTTTCAGCATCACCCGGCGCGCCTTTCTGGCGGCCACGACGACGACGATGGCATTCGGCGCAATCAAAACCGACAAGGGCAAGGAGTATATTGAAGCACCACCGGTAACGCCGAATACGGCAAAGGTCATCCCCCGCAAGCTTTCCCCGAATGAGAAGGTTAATGTCGCCGCCATCGGTGCGGGCGGCAAAGGCTCCTCGGACATCATGAGCTGCATGAAGCTCGGCGAAAATGTTGTCGCCCTGTGCGATGTGGATTGGGATCGCGCCGGTGAAGCCTTTTATCGCATGCCCGATGCAAAGCAGTTCAAGGACTACCGGATCATGTTGGAGAAGATGCCGGAAATTGACGCGCTCACCATCTCCACGCCGGACCATACTCATGCGCCCGCCGCGTACATGGCGATGATGATGGGCAAACATGTGTACGTACAGAAGCCGCTCACCCACACGGTGGCGGAAGCGCGCCTGCTGAAGAATGTTGCCGCCGAATGCGGCGTGATGACTCAGATGGGCAACCAGGGACATTGCGGCAACGGCGTGCGTACCCTGTGCGAAATGATCTGGAGCGGCGCCATCGGTAATGTGCGCGAAGCCCATGTGTGGACGCACCGGCCTGTGTGGGACAACCAGGGCATGGCCGAACCGCTGCCGCCCGAAGTGGCGCCGGAGAATCTTGACTGGGATCGCTGGATTGGCGCTGCGCCGTGGCGTCCGTACAATCATAAACTTGCGCCCCATGACTGGCGTGCCTGGCTGGACTTCGGCGGCGGTTCCCTGGGCGACATGGCGTGTCACATCATGGATCCGGCTTACATGGCATTGAAACTGGTGGAAGCCACTGACTATACCGTGGAAGTGGTGGAACAGAAGGGCCGCAATGAACAGACCTTCCCCATTACGACCACTATCAAGTATTCCTTCCCGGCACGGGGCGACATGCCGCCTGTGGAGGTGTACTGGTATGATGGCCACTATCCCGACCCAAATACGGGCGAAAAAGTCTACAACCGACCGAAGCGTCCGGCAGGCATCCCTGAAAACCAAAAACTCGGCGACGATGACTTGAATGGTTCTTTCTTCGTCGGCGACAAGGGCATTCTCACGGCAGGCGAATATGGCGGTCAGCCACGGCTTATGCCCGCCACCGAAATGAAAGACTACCAATATCCAGCGGAAACCATGGAACGCATCCCCGATGAAAGCCCCTACTTCGACTGGCTGCGAGGCATCAAGGAAGGCAAGAAACCCTGCTCGAATTTTGACTATGCAGGCCCCTTTACGGAAATGGTAAACTTTGGTAACCTGGTCGTAAAATCCGGTCAGAAACTGCACTGGGACAACATCAAGGGCGTGGTGATGGATGTGCCGAACGCCGCCGAGATCGTGAGCAAGGAATACCGCAAAGGCTGGGAACTCCCCTGTTGACGGCGTTTTCCCGAAAGATTATCAAAGGGCGGGCAACCGAAATGGCTGCCCGCCCTGTTTCATTTTTTGTGTTGCTAGGCTTCCATCTTGCACCACAATACATTCATAACTTATTTACGGGCAGTTT
The DNA here is from genome assembly GCA_964493075.1 of uncultured Nitrospirales bacterium. GTDB lineage: Bacteria > Hydrogenedentota > Hydrogenedentia > Hydrogenedentales > CAITNO01 > SLFT01. Next base: position 1,618 of record CAZBNU010000124.1, read on the forward strand.
GCCCGAATGGAATAAGCCCATCCAGTACTTGTATGCGGGCCGTAGACTACAACCCTGAAGGAGTTTTCTGCGGACTTAGTGAAAATGCCGTCTGCACTTCCGGCACCCGGTCCGGACAGACCACCGGGATATAGCTCAGGATTACTGTCGTAGTCGGAAGTACTGCCGCGCCAGCCGGTATCCAAAGCCGTGCCGCCAGCGTATTGCACCACGAACTTATCAGGAACGCTGTAGGCGTCAAACTGGATGTCGAATATAGTTCCATCAGGCAGTTCGCTGATATCCCACACATCCACGGTGGTGCCATAGCCGCCGCCCTGTGATGCCATCCAAGTGTCACACACATTCAACTCATATTCACGCAGTTGTTCTATAATCGTAATGGTAATGCTGTCACTGGCAAGGGGCGTGCTGCCACCGGGGCTGTAGAGGTCAACGGTAACAGCAAAAATACCGTCCTCGTATTTGTTGGACACTTCGGAATCAATCCTGTTCCCGGGCGTGTCACTGGCGGTACTTCCATTTCCGAAGTCCCATTCGTATACGTAGTCGCCTTCGGGCGATGCCGTCGCGGTGAAGGTGTGTTCGTATTCTGTTTCGCCCTCCACCATTTCGTAGTTCACATCACCGCCCACAATGGTAACTTCTATCTCGGTATCCACTTCATATTCTTCGCTCTTGAAGATGCGGCTGCCAGCCTCCACCTGAACATACAGTTTATCACCGTCAAAGGCTTCATAATAGGCCTCTTCGGTGTTCAACGGGGTGCCAGCGGCGATATAGACGCGCAGCGGTTCCTCCACCATATCGCCCACACTGTTCTTTATCTTGTGGATAACACCGTCCTTGAACAAAATATCGCGCGTCTTTGTGATGCTGGTGGAATCCGCAAAAATCAGCTTGCCGGGTCCTGTGTAAGCAACACTCAGTCCCGCACCCGTCCATGCAGGATCGTTCGTCTGCAGGTGTTTCATTTCCGCGTCGAGGTCCATCACCATACGGGTGTACCCGTCGCCTTCTTCAGATTCAGGATCGCTGAAATCACTCACAACCTCCATGGTTGGAAAGAACAGGTGCATCAGGTCGGCACAGGCGTGTGTGGCTACAGGAATCAGCACGTAGCGGTGGTAGAACGCGTAGGACGGAGGAATCTGGTACGGCCCGACACCAACAGCATGGTCGGCTATTTTTTCCTTTACCGATTTGTCCGGATCAAACCAGTGGAAACTGAGTCTTTCCTGGGTCATGGGTGTTTTTTCATTGGTGAACGCGCCATAGAATCTTTTGGTGGTGCGATCAAAAAGGAAGCCCTTGATGGTGCGTTCTTCCTTGATGAGGTTCTTGAACTGGGGGCGGTCATAGGGAACCTTGATGCCCAGTGCGTAGTCTTCATAGGAAGTATTGGTCGGAATAACCCCATCCTCTTCATCGAAAATGGTGTCCGCCGAATAAAAGTACATATTGGTGAAGGTGGCCACCTTTTTGAAGAGTTGATCCGGAATCTGCAGCTGCCCGCCAGCACTCATCAGACTGTTGGCGATACGGCTGTCCACAACGCCCACAGCAGCGGCGTGCGTCACATCGCTGGGCTTGATATTGCTCTCTATCGGTTCGGATAAGGGATGCGAGTCATTGCGCACATGGGCGGGTTGGGTCATGTCTGCCAGCATGTGCATGGTTTCGCCGAGGGCACGATACGCCAGCCCCAGCCAGATGCTGCGCGCCTCTTCGGCGTTGGCCGGACTGAACGAAACGTCCGTTTTCCAATGGCTATCCAAGGTTATCTGAAAATTATCTTCATCAACCTCCAAGGCCTTTTTATAATACTGCAAGGCTTTGTTAAAACAGAACGGGTTATCGCCGTGGCTCAACCCCCAGCTTCGGGCATCCGTTTGCGGATCATCATACCAACCGTGAACTTCTGATTGATCGGTCAGATAGGTTTGTCCCCACTTGGAAAAAGGATCGTAGAAATGGCGTACCGAAGCGTACAGGTGCGGCTCGTCGGCCCAGTCGCCGCCATAGACGATCCAGTTGCCGAGCTTGAGCGTTTTTTCCTCTTTGGTATAGTCCGATTGCCTTAGCCCGGTGCTTGTTACGCCAATACCCCGGTAAGATGTTGTAAGGCTGCTCTTGGGAAATACGCCTTTCTTGTACTTTTCCATACCGGAAATAGCGTAACTACGCCAGAACACTTTCAGTGCCTCGTAGTTGATCTGCCGGTGCGTGGGTTGTTCCCAGGCAACAGCCGTGGCAGCAACAAAGAGTAATACACAAGAGAAAAACAGGTGGGTCGAAGTTTTGAAAAAAGTGCGGTACATACTATGATCTCCTGTAAAGGGGGATTAAAACTCGTAAAGAACCCAGTTGCCGTCCACTTTCATGAACGTGATAAAGAATTCGTAGCCATCAATGTCCACCACATACTCGGCAATGCGGTTTCCAGGCAGGAAATCCACGTTGCTGCTGAGGAAATTGACGGTTGCTGTGGAAAGCAGGTCGGCAAAGGATTCCATGGCTTCCGGCTTTGAGTTGAACAGTTCGCTATAGGCAACCTGCTTGTCGCCATGAATATGAACCACCGCCGCGGCCACATCTTCTTCCTTCAAGGCCGTAACAAAATCGTCCACGACATCCGAAATGGATTCTTTTTCCGCGTCCAGATCAGGATAATTCTCCCAGCCAGGGTCTTCTCCCAAAGCCAACTCCGTTTCCAAATCGGGAAGGGAAAGATCATCTGCCACAGCCACCGCCAGGTTCACCGCACTTCCGGATGAAATGATGGTGTCCGCCACTGGTGCCTGACTCACCACATGTCCCTCCGCAATGGTGTTGCTGAACTTCTTGGTCACGCCACCCACTTCAAGACCGGCATTCTCCAGGGCTGTCTTGGCATCTTCCTGGCTCATGCCGATCACATCGGGAACAGTAACCGGTGGTCCATTATTTTCCCCTTCTCCTTCATCATCTTCCGTGCCGTAAAGCGTCATCTGGGAAATGTAAAGTTCCGTAGTAGCGCCTGCAGTCGTCTGCACGCCTAACACATAATAAACATTATCATTGATGTCAACCGTACCTACGTCCCACAATCCCTCGTCCACGTTGGTCTCATAGATATTGCCTGGCGGCAGCAGTTCGGTTAGGAAATTCTCGCCCCACTCCGTATCTTCGGGCGGGGCAATGAACACGCCGGCAAGGTCCACGTTCAGGTCATTGTTAATGCGTATGACCGCCTTTTCTCCCAGGCAACCGCAGCCGCAACCGCTGGATGCCTGCTTGAGGTCAACGCCAAAAAGTTGCCCGATCCAGTCCAGATTCTCCCAGGACGCATCGCAACTTGTGAAGATGCCTATGGCGCAGGACGCCAGGATAAACAAAAGGGTTTTGAAGACGGATGTCTTTCTCATAAGTACGCTCCTATTGCTGTTCACATGTTCTGCAAAGAGTAAATCAATATCTAATTCATGTCGTAGAGGATTCGTTAAAGTAGAAGAAGCATTCCTGCCTCTTCGCCCTAACATGTAAAAGGTCGGGAAAATATTCCTATTGGAGACTCATTACCTTATTGATGGTTTTCTCATAGTTCAAAATATTTGAGAATCATTATCGTCGGGCAAAGTATACCATATTTTGTCGTTGGAAATACGAGATATGTGTTTTCTCTTATATCTGCCATCGCTTCTTTGAATAGTTAACATCATTATTCGTCATTTTGTCTCCTGCCGCTAACGTCGCCTGAATAAAGGGTAATGAATATGGAAGTACACCCGTGAATATGGTATTGTAGAGATACAGGTAGTACCGCACAAAGGGAAGTTATTGCGTCTATTAAGCCTGCATCGAAGGGAAGGCCGTCTGATCTATGAATCAGCCGTGTCTCATCTTTTCGAGCAGGAGCAAGGAGTTGTTCAATGGTCAACTCGAAGAGAAGACAAGAAATACAGGAAAAGATATCTGCCGCCATACTTGGGACTATTCTGCCGCTGACAGCCACCGGCATGATTATTGGCGTTATAGCCCTGTTTTTTTCTCAAGGCCAGCATTTTCGTATTCTAGCTGCCTTGCTTCTGCTTGGTGTTGTACTTGCCGCCTTATGGCTGCTGAGACAGGGGAAGACCTTTTTGTCCGCTCATCTCCTTACGGTTGGCATATTCGTAATTATTATCGCAGGCATGACACTAAACGGAGGCGTTTTTTCGGCGGGTTATAAAGGCTTCCTCATCCTTATTCCGCTGGTGGCATGGTTTTACGGCCCGCGCATGGCAATCCTTGCTTTTGTGACTTGTGTAGCAATGGGTGGTATTTTTTTGCTTTTGGATGCTTCCGATCTGCTGCGTGATGCGCCCGCACCTGAACCGTGGCAAATTTGGATTTTTACCAGTATTGGCGCCATATTGATTATGGGCATTACTGCCATACCCAGTTTCATGCTTTACAAAACGTTGGATGAGAGTGAAAGAAGGCGCCTTGCCCTCCGAGAGGCATATGATCGTGAAAAGCAAGCCATCGAATCTCTGAAGGAGCATCAACAGGCACTTCAGAAACTCAATGCACGTTATGAGGCGCTGTTTTCCAATGCGGGCGATGGCATTCTGCTGCTCGACATGGACTTAAACATTGTATCGGTGAACGATACCTTTGCACGCATACACGGCTATACGGTTGAAGAAATTAAACGTATGGGGATAAAGGGCTTGAATCCGGGGGCGGACGATGTCCCACCAGAAATGCTTACCGACCTGCAGGCAGGGGAAATTCAGAAATTTGAAGTCATGCACCGGCATAGAGACGGTCATCTTTTTCCCATGGTCGTTACAGCAAGCCTTATTGATACGGATGGCGACAGGGTAATCATTGCCACCCACTATGATTTGAGCGAACGTAAGGAGCGCGAAGATTATGCTGCGTTGCTCGGGCGCATGCTGGATGAAGCGCCTGCCTCCATCACGGTACATGACAGGGAGGGGCGTTTCTATTATGCCAATCAGATGACAATTGATCTGCATGGGTATTGTGACATCAATGAGTTCATGGAGATTAACCTGCATGAACTGGACGTTCCGGAAAGCCAATCGCTCATTGTCGAGCGGATGCGTGCAATTGACGAAAATGGCGAGATGCGGTTTGAGTCCGCCCATTACCGCAAGGATGGTTCAATACTGCCACTGGCAATACACGCCAGGACAATAGAGTGGCAGGGGCGTCCGGCGCTGCTCAGCATTGCCTCGGACATTTCTGAACGCAAGCGCGCCGAGGAAGAGGTTAAGCGCGCCCATGATTTCGTCGGCAATGTTATCAATGCGATTGGCGACCCGGTATTCGTGAAAGATGAAGAACACCGCTTCGTACTGGTCAATGACGCCGAGGTGGCATTGCTGGGCTATCCCAGAGAAGAACTTATCGGGAAAAACGATAAGGATTTCTTCCCGAAAGAGGAGGTAAAGGTTTTCTGGGAAGGCGATCAACAAGTGCTTGCATCCGGCATTGAAAATGTCAATGAGGAAGCCATCACAGACATGCGCTCCGGCGAAACCCGCGTCATTGTAACCCGAAAGACACGCTATGTGGATTCCCGCGGCAGACGGTTTATTGTGGGCATAAGCAGGGATATAACGGACCGCAAGCGGTCGGAAGACGCTGTAAAACGCGCCTATGACTTTGTTGAAAACATTATCAATGCAATTGCTGACCCGGTATTTGTAAAGGACGAGGAACATCGGTTTGTGCTGGTTAATGACGCAGCGTTGGCGTTGTGGGGGTACCGTCGCGAAGAACTCATTGGAAAAACGGATACGAATTTCTTTGCGGAAGATGAAGTGAAGGTATTCTGGGAACGGGATCATCAGGTACTTGTGACAGGTGAAGAAAATATCAATGAAGAGTCTATCACAGGTATGCGGAAAGATGAGACACGCGCCCTGATAACAAGAAAAACACGTTATGTTGATTCTGCCGGGAAACGGTACATCGTTGGCATCAGTTCCGATATTACTGAACGCAAACGTGCGGAGGAGGCCCTGCGAATCAGTGAGGAACGTTTCCGCATCGCTGCCGCAACGGTAAGCGATTTTATTTATGAGCGCGACATGACTACCGGCGAAGCAGAGTTCTTCGGCGATATGGAAGGTTGTCTGGGATACGCGCCCGGCACCTTCCCCCGGTCTCTTAACGGTTGGCTGGAATGTATTCATCCTGATGACTTTGCGCAAGTATTGCAGAATTTACAGCAGGCACCGGAACACGGCGGTAAGTACACCCTCGGCTATCGCATTCGTCGCGGCGACGGTACTTATGCCAACTGGGAAGAAACAGGCATTATATTACAGGACAGCAATGGGACGCCCACCAAATGCGTGGGCAGCGCCAATGATGTGACCGCTCGCAAACTGGCGGAAGCGGACCGCGAGAAGATGGAGGAGCAACTGCGGCAAGCGCAGAAGATGGAAGCGGTCGGTTTGCTGGCAGGTGGCGTCGCCCATGAGTTCAACAATCTGTTACAGGTTATTCTGGGTCTTGTGGAAATGGTGCAGATGGATGTGGGGGTAGACTCTTCGAACGGCCGCCTGCTTGAGGATGTCAACCGTGCAGGGAAACGGGCTGCCGAACTCACCCAGGAACTGCTGGCTTTCAGCCGTCGGCAAACCCTTATGCCGGTCAATGTGGACCTTAACGCCCTCGTAGACGCGGAGATAAACATGTTGCGCCCCCTGATTGGCGCCAATATTGATGTTCACTTTATCCCCGGCGCTGCGGTAAATACCATACGCGCTGACAAACGGCAGATTGAAGTGGTCCTGATGAATCTGTGCATCAATGCACGGGATGCCATGCCCCACGGCGGGCTGCTGACCATAGAAACGGACTGCGCTGAATTGGATGCTTTATTCTGCAGCAAGCATGAGGGTGTCTCCACAGGAACGTATGCGCGACTCACCGTAACGGACACTGGGCACGGCATGGATGAGGCCAAGAGAGCACAGATTTTTGATCCCTTCTACACCACCAAGCAGGTAGGCGAAGGTTCCGGACTTGGATTGGCCACGGTATATGGCATCGTAACGCAGCACAAAGGCGCCATTGATGTTGCCAGCGAAGTAGGAAAAGGAACAACATTCAGCGTTTATCTGCCGATTGCGGAAGGGGCTGTGGAGGAGGAGCGGCCCCGCGTTCGACGGTTGGGACCCGGCGGCACGGAAACCATTCTGGTCGCCGAAGACGACGAAATGCTATTGTCCCTGCTCGAAAAAATTCTCACCAAATCGGGATATACTGTTTTGCTTGCAAGAAACGGCGAAGAAGCAGTGGGGCTTTTCGAGGAACATGCCGATAAGATTGACATGGCGCTGCTGGATGTGATTATGCCTATACTGGGCGGCCAGCATGTCATGGAAAAGATACAGGCCGTTGCACCTGATATGAAATTCCTCTTCAGCAGCGGTTACAGTGAAAACGCCATCCAGACGGACTTTATTATCAAGGACGGCCTGCGCCTGATCAAAAAACCCTACAAGAGTTCTGAATTGCTGCAAGCAGTCCGCGATACGCTGGATATGCAGGATAATAATGCATAGTCAGGCAATAGGGAGACTAATGTTGTCGCCGTTGCCAAGTAAAATCCCCACTCGACTTTTTTTCTTGCGTACTGATAAAGAGCGGCATTTTGCTTTTGGCAACACGTAAAAAGTATTTAGGAAATGAACTTGGTTTGGTGACAATTTTTTGTCGGTTTGCCATTAACCACAAAGAACACAAAAAACACAAAGAGGCAAGGACATGAAACCTGAAAGGCTTCTTCAATGTTTACGTTGAGCAACCTCTTCAGGATTTATTGGTGCTGACTCCTTAACTCAGGGGGGACGTCACAAACGAAGCATAGACTCTTCAGCCCGTGCATCTATGCGAAATGATCATCAGCAGTGCAGTGTTAATGAGGTGTTCAAGAACAACGCCTGTTCTATTATCCCCATCTGCCGAATGAAATTCGGTGAAGCAGGCTTTCGATGCTGTTCATGGTGTAATTGCCTGTTTTGATGACACCCAACACAAGATCAATATCATCCGCTTTTTCTTGTCCGTATTCACCGATCATTTTGTCGCGAATTTCCTTGTCTGGCTTCCCCAAGGTTTCGGCCCAATGTTCGGCATACAGAACGCCTGTGAGTTCTTCCTGTGGGCAGTCGTCGAATCTGCCCGCCAAAAAGGCGTTGATTTCTTCGCGCGAGATGTTTTCCGCCATCGCCGCCTTGGTGTGGAAAGAAGCGCAATAGCGACAGTTGTTAACATGGGTCACCGCCAGCATCATGCGTTCACGGAATGCAGGGGAAAGGGGCTTTCCTTTGAAAATCGCGCGTATTCGCTTTTGGTTCCTGAGAATAAATCGCAGGTCGTGCCAAAACTCGCCCAGCCCCTGATAGGTGCGTTTCCTAAATTTGTCCATTCGCAAAAAACCTTTCATGTAGTACTACAATTGTACTTTTTGGTTTATTGTCTGCCTGTGCCCAACAGTTGTGTAATGGCATTCAGATAGGCGGTGTTGTGGGGCAGCCATACCTCGTTGGGTTCAAAGGCTGGGATGTCTACGCCGCTCATATCCACGAAGGGGCGATCATCGCCCACATCGCGCCAGGTAACGCCATTGACCACACCACCGGGTACTGCGCCTCGGGGGATCCCTGCGAAGGTGTAGCGGTGATGGTAGCTGGGCAGGTTGGCGCTGCCAACCCCTTCCATCAGACTGACATTGTATGGATTCAGGCCGAGGGTCCAATTGAACTGATCATATACAAAGCGCAGGAACCGGGGATCGGGTTCGTACTGATAAGCCAGCGCCATGAAGGTGGCGGCTTCAAGCAAATGGCTGCTGGTGCCTACGTGCCAGCCGCCCTTGTCGGCGGGGGTGTTGAAGAAGTTAGGATTATCCGGCGGACCGAAGGTGTACACACCGAAAGGATTTGCGGCGTTTGCAAGCATGGTTTCGGCACGGGCAAGTACGGCGTCCCGCAATGCCGCTGCATGATGGGTGTCAAACGAAGTGTCATAACGTCGCAGGACTTCAATGGACATGGCGCTTGCGTCCGTTGTCGCCTTTGTTTCTTCAAGTAGGGAAGCCGCTGTCTCTTTATATTTCATATCGCCTGTCGCAATGAACAAATCTATGGAGGTGCTTAACTGCCACAGTCCGCGTCGGTTTTCTTTCAGGGCGTATTCAAGACTTCGTGCCGCCGCTTCGATCCAGGGCGTGGCATTATTCCCGTCAAGCAATACCGCAATACGCGCCACGGCGGCCTGATGCGTATCAGGAATATCGCCGCTTTCACGGGTGCCACGTCGTTCGTCGCCTGTGTTGGGGAGATTGTCTGTTTCGAGTTCAGGCGGACCCCAAAAACCATAGCCCGAGGTGATAGCGCCGAAAGCCGAACCATCCGCCATAATCATGCGGCGCGTGTGGTCGCCACCCCAGAGAATTTCGTCGAAAAATTCGCCGCGCCCTTCCTCATCCAAAAGCAACCGATCGAAGGCGTCGCGCTGCTGGGCGTAGGCCACCGCCAACCCGTACACATAAGGCGCGTTGTGATAGGTGTTGTAGTCGCCAGCATCGTGCCAGCCGCCCCAGAGTTCGTATTGTGTTTTTCCGTCCGGGGTTACGGCATCATCAAGATGGCAGGCATCATGCCAACCGGGAATTGCCATGCCGCAACGCTGGTAATAAAAGAATCGGTATGCCAATCGCGCTGTTTCCTGCCATAACAGGTCATCCCCGATTTTGAAAGGCCAGGAAAATTCCGTCAGATCATCCAACGAGACTTGAATTCGCATTTCACCAATGGCGTTGCAGTCGCTAAACTCGCCACTGTAATATTCGTAGCCCCAGTCGTGGCCGTAATGCCCTGTGATGCGAC
>CAZBNU010000125.1:0-11471 GCA_964493075.1 uncultured Nitrospirales bacterium
CTAGCGAAGGTGAATCTAGCGAAGGCGAATCTAGCGAAGGCGAATCTAGCGAAGGCGAATCTAGCGAAGGCGAATCTAGCGAAGGCGAATCTGCCGAAGGCGAACCTGCCGAAGGCGAACCGTTGTCAATAGAAGAAATAACGCAGATGTTGCAAGACCAACTTAATGTTGTCGATACCAACGGTGACGGTCTGCTAAGTTACGAAGAAACCCTTGTCGCCATACCCGGTTTGACCCGAGATCAGTTCAACACGCTGGATGCCAACAACGATGGTCTCCTGAGCATTGAAGAACTCGGCGGTGAAGTAGAAAGTGGTTGCGGCTGCTGCAAGCGTACTCCGAATACCAAGATAGACTTCAAACGCCTTTTTGGGGACTGGCTACTGGTGGGCCTGAGCCTGCTTGTGCTCATGTCTTTTGCCAACAGACAGAAACATTAGTTCCCTCTATACCAACGCGGACTTTGCCCGCAACACAGAAAAAGTTCATAAGAGTGAGCGTCCCCATCGTCATCCCTGCTTTTTTTCGGGCTATTATGCACCGCGAAGGCCTTGCTATTACTGGTGCATCCCGGTCTTTATTTTCTGATTCTTATCAGAAAATGAAAACCGCAATGACGGTAGTGTCCGTCTTAGCGTAGACTCAACTTCTCGTTTTTGATCGTGGTTTCGATCTATAAGGTGCTATGCTTCATCTACACCCCCCGCATATCGGCAGGCCAGATGATTTTGTGCAGTTGCAGTTGCAATCTTGCAGGAGGAAGGTCTTCCAACATCCAGACTGCCAGTTGTGCCGGGTCAAGCATACCCGACACGGGTGATAGGTGTATTGCCTTGCAGCGTGCCGCCAGACTGTAACGCTGTAGCACTTCCAGCGCCCAGTCGTAGTCAGCACGATTCGCCAACACAAACTTGACCTCATCCTGTTTTGTTAATACTTCTACATTCGGCCAGTGCATTCTGTCGCTCATGCCGCTTCCCGGGCATTTGATGTCCATGATGCGCACCACTCCATTCGGCAACACATCTATCGGCAGGGAACCGTTTGTTTCGAGGAGCGTGATGTACCCCGCTTCCAGCAACGCTTGGGCTAGCGGAACACAGCCGGGCTGAAGCAGCGCCTCACCTCCGGTGATTTCCACCAGTGGTAGACGCCATGATGCAGCCGTCTCAAGAATTTCCTGTATCGTCCTTGTGTTGCCGCCTTCAAAGGCATAGCCAGTATCGCACCAGACGCAGCGCAGGTTGCACCCGACGAGCCGGATAAAGCCGCAGGGCTGCCCGGCATAGGTAGACTCGCCCTGTATGCTCGTGAAGAGTTCGCTTATCTGGAGTGTTGTTGATGTGGCTGCGGGCATGTAATCTTTTCCCTGAAAGTTTTATACAAAACAGTATAGCAGTTATTCTTGTTTAGAGGCTATGAACATGCTTCTGTCAGACGTGTCCGACCTGTCAGACAAGTCCGACAAAAATGAAAGATACTGTTTGTTGTGCTTATCAGGAAATGAGAACACCAGAAACAATCCGTTCTATGCTCGCCAAGTCAGGGGTGGCCTTCACTTGTTCAAAACCGTGATCTTGCATGAGCGCAGCAACAGTTTGAAATTGCCCGTCGCCGATCTCCATCGCAAGCATGCCTCCCGGCTTCAGTCGTTCGCAAGCGGCAGGAATGATCCGGCGCACCACGTCCAGCCCGTCTTTTCCGGCCAGGAGCGCACCGGGGTCTTCATGTTTGGTGATTACCGGCGAGAGTTCTCTCCATTCCTCTTCCGGCACATAAGGCGGATTGGAAAGGATAAGATCGAAAGAACGACACAACGGGTCTATCGGCGCAAACAAATCGCCTTGAACGCATTGGACAGAAACATTATTGCGCGCTGCATTTCGGGTGGTGGTTGCTATTGCATCATCGCGGATATCCGTTGCGCAAATCCTGTTTCCTGATACGTGATACCCAACCGCAACAGCAACGCATCCTGTACCGCAGCACAAATCCGCAATATGAAGGGAGTGAGGGGCGATAGTCCGACGTTCTGCCACAAATTGCAACGCCACTTCCACAAGGTGCTCGGTTTCTGGACGGGGCACAAGCAGGGGCGCCTGCACGTAGAAAGGTAAGCCGAAAAACTCCCACTCTCCGAAGATATACGCCAGCGGTTCATGGTTGAGCCGTCGCGCCAGCAACGGCATTACCTGCGACACCTCCGCAGTTTCGCGCAACTTTGCGAGCAGGAAACCTCGAGACATGCCCAAGGCATGAGCCAGCAGCAGTTCTGCTTCAAGACGCGGCGTTTCCGTAATCGGCTTGAGTTGCACATCCAGTTGCGCGATGCAATCGGCAATCGTCTGGAAACTGTTCATAAGCGCAAGCACATTCGGACCAAATTAACAGCATCCCTTATTCGGTGTCGTCTTCGAATTCTTCGTCCATTTCAAGTTGTTCCGGTTCCGAAGATCCGGAACCATTCTCTGCGGCAGCCGAACCATCCACTTCGGCGGGTGCGCTTTCGGTGGCCTCTTCTTCCTTGCGTTCACCCAGGGCGCGGGCAACTGCGCTGACTACGGCGCCGGGCTGGGGCGTCATGATTTTTACACCCTGTGTGTTGCGTCCAATGGCACGAATGCTTTTCACACCGGTGCGAATAACCACGCCGTCCGTTGCTACCAGTACAATCTCATCATCATCGTCCACCGTCAGCATACCTACCACATTGCCGTTGCGTTCGGTTGTCTTGATATTGATGATTCCCTGGCCGCCACGGTGCTGCAGGCGGTATTCGCCTACCTGGGTGCGCTTGCCATACCCATTTTCCGTAATACTGAGCACGGTCTTGTCGTCTTCGGCAAGAGACACGCCCACAACGTAATCGTTCTCCTGCAGGCGGATACCGATAACACCCCGTGCAGTGCGGCCCATGGAGCGCACGTCTTTTTCCGGGAACCGGATAGCCAGCCCCTGGTTGGTGGCAATAAGGATATTGTCATTTCCGGAAGTCAACAGCGCATCCCACAGTTCGTCACCCTTGTCCAGATCAAGCGCGATAATACCTGCGGAACGAGGATTGCTGAATGCCTTTAGTGCTGTCTTTTTGATGATACCCGCCTTGGTAACCATGAATACAAAAAGGCCTTCTTCGTTCAGGTCGCGGACCGGCAGGAAAGCGGTAACCGTTTCCTCAGCGCTCAGGTTCAACACGTTGACGATGGCGCGCCCGCGGGCGGTGCGACTTGCCCGAGGCAATTCGTGCACCTTACGCCAGTACACCCGGCCCAGATTGGTGAAGAAGAGCATGTACTGATGGGCGGATGCAATAAACAGGTCGCGCACAAAATCGTCGTCCTTGGTCTCCATGCCGGATACGCCACGTCCGCCACGCCGTTGCTTGCGGTATGTGGTGACAGGTAGTCGCTTGATGTAGCCCAGATTGGAAACGGTAACGACCATGTTTTCGTCTGCAATGAGGTCTTCCACGCGGAATTCGCCCAGTTCATCCAGGATTTCCGTGCGGCGCGCATCGCCGTAGGTATCTTTGACCTTGAGCAATTCCTTGCGCACTTCGACCAGAATGGTTTTTTCGCTGGAGAGGATATGCTGCAGCCGTTCGATTTCCTTGAGCAAATCGCGGTATTCCTGCTCAAGTTCCGATCGTTCGAGTCCGGTGAGCCTGCGCAAGCGCATCGCCAGAATGGCATTGGCTTGTACTTCGCTGAACTCAAACCTTTCCATCAACCGCTGTTGTGCTTCAGGCGTGTCACTGCTGCTCCGGATAATGGCGATGACTTCGTCAATATTGTCTATAGCCTTCAGCAGCCCCTCCACAATATGGGCGCGCGCTTCTGCCTGCGCAAGTTCGTAGCGCGTGCGCCGTTCAATGATTTCGGCGCGGTGCTGGATAAAGCAGAAAATAATGTCACGCAGGTTCAGCACCCGAGGCGTATTATTCACCAGCGCCAGCATGATAATACTTGCCGTCACCTGCAACTGGGTATGTTTGTAGAGCTGGTTCAGAATAACTTCCGGCTCCTCGCCCTTGCGCACTTCAATAACGACGCGCATACCATCCTTGTCGGATTCGTCGCGCAAATCAGTTATGCCTTCTATAGTCTTGCTCTGCACCAGAGCAGCGATATTCTCAATAAGTCTAGTTTTGTTTACCTGATACGGAATTTCCTGAACAATGATCTTTTCCTTGCTGCCATCCTTGCGCGCCTCAATGGCGACTTTGGCGCGCACCGTGGCACGTCCCCGCCCGGTCATATAGGCTTGACGTATGCCCGCCCGCCCACAGATGATGCCGCCTGTTGGGAAATCGGGCCCTTTTACGAACTTCATCAAGTCCTTCGGGGTCGCTTCCGGGTTGTCAATCAGGTGTATGACGGCATCACATACTTCTGTCAGGTTATGCGGGGGGCAGCTGGTTGCCATACCCACTGCGATACCATAAGAACCATTCACCAACAGGTTGGGAATGGCGGAAGGCAGCACGGTCGGCTCTTTTTCGCGTCCGTCATAGTTGTCCACCATGTCCACAGTCTGCTTTTCAATGTCGGTGAGCATCAGCGCTGTAATGCTTTCCATGCGCGATTCCGTATATCGCATGGCCGCTGCGCTGTCACCATCTATGGAGCCAAAGTTACCCTGCCCGTCCACGAGCGGATAGCGCATGTTCCATTCCTGGGCCATACGCACCAGCGTATCGTAAATGGCGGAATCGCCATGGGGATGATATTTACCCATGGTTTCACCGACAATCGCCGCACATTTCCGGTAGGGTCTTCCCTTGCTCAGGTTGAGATCGTGCATGGCATAGAGAATGCGCCGGTGCACTGGTTTCAACCCGTCGCGAACATCAGGCAACGCACGGCTGACAATAACGCTCATGGAGTAATCAAGAAAGGAAGTTCTAAGTTCCTGTTCTATGGGTATAGGTTTAATCCGTTCGTTTGCGTCCATATATCTCCACTTCTTTCTATCGTTGCTGCCTGTAATCAGGCGCAAAAGCATCCGCCCTTATGGGTCATGCACTCTAAATATCCAGATTCTGCACTTCCGCCGCGTGTTTTTCTATGAAGTTCTTGCGGGGTTCTACGAGGTCGCCCATGAGCGTGGTAAACATGTCGTCGGCCAGGGCTTCGTCTTCCGCTGTAACTGCCAGCAATACACGGTTCTTGGGGTCCATGGTGGTTTCCAGCAACTGGTCGGCATTCATTTCGCCCAACCCCTTGTACCGCTGCACCGCAAGCCCTTTACGACCTGATTCGAGCAGATAATTGCGCAGCGCCAACAGATCATCCGTTTCAAAAAGGACTTCCTTGCTATCGCCGGTGGTCAACACCAGGTAGGGCGGTTTTCCCGCTGCTGCGAGCGGTTCGTTATGAGCGAGCAAGGCTGAAAATTCATGGCTCTTGAAGAATGCCAGGTCCACCTGGTTTTTCTGCCTCACCAGCGCAGGTTTTGGCGGGCGGCCATTGCCGTTGCCATTACCGTTGCCATTACCCGTCTCTTCAATCTCAGCCTGTACCTCCATGGTATTGACGGTGTCAACGTCGTCCCCAAAGAGCGCCACCAACTCGCTGAATGACAGCGTGCTCGGGTCAATGTATTTTTCTCGGGGCAGGGTGAGGCAGCGGAACAGTGCGTCACGCTCAACACCATACACCCGTTGTGCGCGGTTAATCATTCGTTCCCGTTCCTGAGCAGCGCGAATGGCACGAGAAAGATGATTAAGCGGTATCACTATCCCGTTACTGTCGCCTTCTGCCACGACATTTGCCGCATCCAGCGCCAGTTCATAAAGGAAATCCTCATATTCCTGTTCTGTGTTCACATAACGCGACTTCTTCCCTTTGCGAATTTGATACAACGGGGGTTGCGCGATATACAAATGGCCGCGGCGGATAAGTTCCGGCATCTGGCGGAAGAAAAACGTCAGCAGCAGCGTGCGGATATGCGCGCCGTCCACGTCCGCATCTGTCATGATGATTACTTTGTGATAGCGCAGTTTGCTGATGTCGAAATCATCCTTGCCAAAACCAACACCAAGGGATGTGATCAGCGAGCGAATTTCATTGTTGCTCAACATCTTATCTTCGCGCGCTCTTTCGACGTTTAATACCTTGCCGCGCAGCGGTAGAATGGCCTGAAAGCGACGGTCCCGCCCCTGCTTGGCGGAACCGCCCGCGCTATCGCCCTCCACAATGAATATCTCGCAGCTGGCGGGGTCCCGCTCGGAGCAATCTGCCAGTTTAGCGGCCTGGCCCAGACTGTCCAGTGCGCCCTTGCGCCGGGTAAGTTCGCGCGCTTTGCGCGCCGCTTCCCTGGCGCGTGCCGCCTCGATGGTTTTGTTGATGATGCGGTTGGCAACACTTGGGTTTTCTTCGAAAAAGGTTTGCAATCCTTCGTACACCAGCGAACTGACAATCCCTTGCACATCGCTGTTGCCCAGTTTCATTTTTGTCTGGCCTTCAAACTGGGGATTACGCAGGCGCACGGATATAATGGCAGTGAGCCCTTCTCGTGCGTCATCGCCGGAAATGGCGGCATTCGATTTTTTGAACATATTGTTCTTGCGCGCATAGTCGTTCAGACTTCGCGTTAATGCTGTGCGGAAGCCGCTTAGATGGGTGCCGCCTTCGTGGGTGTTAATGTTGTTGGCAAAACTGGACAGCACTTCGCTGTATGCATTGGTATACTGCAGGGAGACTTCCACTTCCACATCATCCCGTGCAAGTTCCATGTAGATGGGCGAACGATGCAGCGGTTCCTTGTTGCGGTTCAGGTACTTCACGTACTCCACAATACCGCCCTTGTACTGCATCACCAGTGGCTCATCTTCCGTACGCTCATCCTCAAATATAATCTTAATGCCTTTGTTCAGGAAGGCGAGTTCGCGCAAACGGGTCAGGAGGGTTTCAGCATTGTACACGGACTCTTCGAAAATATCCGAATCAGGAAGAAAGGTAATGCGCGTCCCTGTTGCCTTGGTGCGTCCCCGTTTTTCAATTGGCCCCTTGGGGACACCGCGCTCAAAAGCCAGAAAATGGATGAAGCCATCCCGCTTGACTTCCGCTTCAAGCCACTTTGACAATGCATTCACGCAGGAAACGCCCACCCCGTGCAAACCACCGGAAACCTTGTAACTATCGTTGTCGAATTTGCCGCCCGCATGCAATATGGTCAGCACCACTTCGAGCGCCGTCTTCTTGCGGTATTTTGGATCGCGATGCAGGTCTACTGGAACACCTCGGCCATTGTCTTCCACGGAAACGCTGTTATCTATGTGCACCGTTACCGTAATCTGCGTACAGTAGCCGGCAAGGGCCTCGTCAATACTGTTGTCCACCACCTCATAAACCAGGTGGTGCAGGCCGCGGGTTCCGGTATCGCCGATGTACATGGCAGGACGTTTTCGCACTGCCTGAAGGCCTTCCAGCACCTGAATGGAACTGGCGCCATATTCATTTTTTGCCATTCTGTTTTCCTCAAAATAGTACGTGATGCGG
Organism: uncultured Nitrospirales bacterium; assembly: GCA_964493075.1. Taxonomy (GTDB): domain Bacteria; phylum Hydrogenedentota; class Hydrogenedentia; order Hydrogenedentales; family CAITNO01; genus SLFT01. The sequence continues at coordinate 7,503 of CAZBNU010000125.1, forward strand.
GGCTAATTCTGATGTGATTTTATTATACCAGAACAGCCAAGGCAAAACAATCAAAATGCGCTATATTTTGCGCTTTTTAATTCTTTGTATACGCTATATTGTATGATTATCGGATTACGAATCGGTAAGTTTTTGGTGTATGGTGGAGGCTACGCATGGGATCGCAATTTGCGGTGGCTTCCGAATGCCATCTGCAGTAAATCGCAGCCAACAGCATATCTCCACGGCAGGAGAATAAACGGTTGCCTGTGCTATACTCTTGCTTCTCTCAAAACATGAAGGAATACCATGAAGCAAGACCAAAACAACAGTGAAGTACAGGCTTTTGCCGTTGCGACACAGGTGCAGCGCGATGCCTCGCAGATTGGATTCGACTGGCAGGATATTGCCGGAGTACTGGATAAAGTCGAAGAGGAAATTGCCGAATTGCGCCTCGCAGTAGCCCAGGGCGATACGATACATGCGGGCGATGAACTGGGGGATTTGATCTTTGCCGCCGTCAGTGTTGCCCGTTTTCTGGAAGTGGACCCCCAAAAGTGTCTGATCAGGGCAACAACACGTTTTCAAAAACGCCTTGACCTGGTGAAGGACATCGCCGAAAAACAGGGGGTTTTGCTGGCAAGTTGCGCGCCAGAGGAACTGGATTGCCTGTGGGAGCAAGCAAAAAAGCTTATGCGCCAACAACTTGAAAAAGACCTTGACAATTGACTTGTATTTAGTGCAAACTAACGACTCAAGATCAGGGGATTTGATGCAATTTAACCTGTGTCGAATCCCGGCAAAATGAAAATGTAAAGGGATTCTAACAACCGCACAATATGTTTGAAACGAAGTCGGACTTGCAAAGCACGGGAGGCCGATTTCAAGAGCGGGAAACATGTGTGTAACGGATCGGATCCACACTCTTTTTGGCGGGTGTATCGATTTTTGTTTTGTTCAGAAATGACATTACTGCTAAAATCTAATTTTAACCGATCAGGGTGGTAGACTATTATGCCTAACGATAAACAGGATGGACACGGGTCAGTGTTGGCAGTTGGAAGCAATCCTTGGGATCAGGCGCAACCCTTTTTGCGCGAAGCCTTGGATGATTACAGTTACAAGAACTGGTTTACGCAAACCGCCTTTGATTCCTTTCAAGATGGCATACTCACTATCCGTGTGCCCTTTATGTTTTTCGCCAATTGGCTGGAAGAACATTATCAGGAAGCCATTTGTGAGGCGCTGCAGCAAGTCACCCCGGAATTCAAGGCTATCAAGTGGGTTTCCGTCGCTGACACGGCTTCCACAGAGGAACCCGAGAAACCAGCGGCCCCTGTGGCACGGCCAGTGCGGGAACGCGTAGCGAAACCCCGTCAAAGTTACAATGGCTTCAATCCCCGCTACACCTTTGACCGGTTTGTAATTGGTTCAGGCAACCGTTTTGCCCATGCTGCCGCGCGCGCCGTGGAGCAGTCGCCTGGCCGGGCCTATAATCCCCTTTTCCTTTACGGCGGCACTGGCCTCGGCAAAACCCATCTCATGCAGGCGGCAGGTCAGGGGCTGCTTGCTTCCGATCCCAGCCTGAAGGTGGTGTTCATTTCCTCAGAAGAATTCACCAACCAGATGATCCAAAGTATTGCCGACAAGGATACCCAACGCTTCCGCGCTAAGTATCGCAAGGTGGACATGCTGCTCATTGACGACATTCATTTCATTTCGGGTAAGGAAGGCACCCAGGAAGAATTTTTCCATACTTTCAACACCCTCTTTGATGCGCACAAACAGATTGTGCTTTCCAGCGACCGCAGCCCCAAGGAAATCAAAGGCATTGAAGAGCGGCTTCTGTCGCGTTTTGAGTGGGGACTGGTTACGGATATTCAACCGCCTGACCTGGAAACACGCGTTGCCATTCTTCAGAATAAAGCCAAGCAGGACAATGCCAGCGCGCCCGCCGAAGTGCTACGGTACATTGCCACCTACATTACCTCCAATGTCCGCGAATTGGAAGGCGCCTTGATTACACTGATCGCGTACAGCCGCCTCACCGAGCAGAAGATTACACTGGCCATGGCGGAGAATGTGCTGCGCGACCTTATTGGCAGCGAGAAAATCAAGCCCATCACCATTGAACAGGTGCAACGCGCTGTGGCAGAACATTTTGATGTGCGTATTGCCGACCTGCGCGGACGCAGCCGGCAACGCCAGATAGTGCAGCCACGCCAACTGGCCATGTTCCTGTGCAAAACCCTCATCCCCAGTCTGTCTCTCAACGACATTGGCGAACATTTTGGCGGCAAGGACCACACCACGGTGTTATACGCCTGTGACAAAGTCGCCCGCGACGCCCAAACCAATTCCACCGCACGCCAGATGATTGATCAACTGACCAAAACGATTCGTTCCTGATAAGACCAATTCTCCCGTCACCATGCATCCTTGATGTGCCCTATGGGTACGACGTATACCTGCGCCGTATCTGCTTTGACAACATCTGAAGTGTAAATCACGTAGTCGCCAGAGGTACTGAAATTGGGGTGCACATGTACCCGGGCGGGGGTATTTACACTTGCATCGGGCCAACAAAGGATTTTGCTTTTTCCACCCTTCAAATTTATTAGCATCAGGGGATTGGAATAAGATTGTTGGCTATCGGTGATGAACCACTCCCCGTCCGCACTTACCGCGCCATGGCCCAGGCGCACCGTGTCATCCGTGTAATGCCGTGTATAGCCCTTCCCCTGCAAATCTATGGAAGCAATGGAAACAGGCGTCCAGCCCGGCTGGGTTTTCTCGAAAAAGAAATATCGATCGCCCAGGGGCGACCAGGAATCATGGGTGGCACGAAAACCATAAGGGGCAATGAGGTAGGGCGTGTTTGTGCCTTCCTCAACATTGATTAACCGCGCCCGGGGCCGTTCCTCCATCGGTAGGCGCATGTCATTCTGGGTGTCCGGCGAAGGTGCGTAAGTAATCAGATTCGGGTTCACAGGATTGATCTGTTCGTGTCCGAACCCACTGGTCTTGACTTCCAGCAGGGGAAGGATTTCTTTAGCAACCAGGTCCACGCGGTACAGGACGCTGCCTGACACTTCATCGCGGGTGTAGACGAGCGTATACCTGCCGTCCCGCGTAAAGCTTGGGCGGAAGAACGGCGGCGCCGACAGTTTTCCGGTAAAATCAAAGAGTTCTTCCCGCTCCAAAGTATGTACATCAACCTTATAATACTTCCAACCAGAAATGTATGCCATGCTCCTGCCGTCGGAATACATACAGGCGCGGCGAAGGTCTTCCCCGGAAGTCAATGGTACGATGGCGCCGGTGGCGAGATCGCAACGATAGGCATCCCAAATGCCAGAGCGCTTTGAACAAAATATGGCATAGCGGTCATCGCTGGTAAAAGATTGGGCATAGAAATAGAAGGCTTCGCTTGGAGCGTCATAAGTGGTCAATTGCCACACCTCGTTGCCGGTCTTCCCGTCCTTGAACTTTATCCACTCCGCTATGTCAGATTCCTGCTGCTTCCCCTCGTTTTGTTTGGAAAAACCAGCATTCATCAGCAAACATCCTGCAAGCAAGACTATTTGAATAGATGTTTTTGTTTGCATCACCGTGTCGCTCCTGAAATTTAGTTACCCATCAATAATCCTTGTTCCAGAACAGCCCTACGCCGCTGCGTTCCTTGGCATCCACATCGCCTTTGACGGAGACGTTAGGCGTGACTTCCACTTCTACGGAGATTTTGCCGCTGTCGGTTGTGGTGCCTTGTTCCACTTCCACATAGACGGAATCAGTGAGGTATTTACCCATGCCCACCACTGTTTCGTCCGCTTTCTCGCCGGTGCGGATGTCTATGCGATCAATGCCCGGCAGGCCGACGGTGCCGGAAAAGAACTGCATGCCTGCAAGTCCTTTGTTGAACATGGCGGCGACACGGGCCAATTGGATCGCCTGCACCGGGGAAATACGCGACAAGTCGCGCCCGAACAA
>CAZBNU010000126.1:0-11461 GCA_964493075.1 uncultured Nitrospirales bacterium
TTGAAGTCAATTGCAAAAGGGGGATCCGTGATGATCAGGTCAATGGAACCAGGCGCCATCAGTTTCATTCCTTCAACACAATCCATGTGGTAGATGTTGTTGGACTGTAATTGCTGTTGGGAACCGGTATGAGTTGTCATTGTTTTGCTCTTGCCTTGGGTTGCGCTCATGCCTCAAGATTATAGCAGAATCCCCGTTGTGATGCAGCGGGACGATTCGGGTGAATGAAACAAATCTGAGGCATCAGCTGTCAAACCTACGGTGGTTTATGTGAAGCGACACGGCAATCCCGCGTATAATTACCCGCCATGACCTTTTGAAATGAAAGGCACGGTATTTTTTGTGATCATAAAAGAGATTTCCTTCAGGAGTAATTCACGTTGACAACAGTTGATGCTATTGTGGTTTTGGTCTTCGTAATCTTGCCAAAAATCCTGTGTGCGGCCCCAGATCAGGGTGTGAGCACTGCAGTAGATGCCCCTATGGATGTGGTGAGATACGAGGCCTTCGGTGCGCGGGGGGACGGCAAAACAGACGATATCGCGGCCATTGCCAAGGCGCATGCGTATGCCAATCAGCATGAACTACCCGTTAAAGCAGACGATACGGCGACGTACTATATCGGTGGTCAGGACAATACGGTGATCATACAAACCGACACCGACTTTGGCGCCGCCAAGTTTATTATTGATGACACCGAGGTTGAAAACCACCAATCTCATATATTCATGGTTCTCTCGAGGTTGGAGCCAGTCGAGCCGAAAGGTCTTGCGTCTCTGAAGCAAAACCAGCGCAGCATAGATGCTGATCTGCCGCAAAGTTGTGTTGTTCGCGTTACGGATTCCAGCGTTAAACGCTACATCCGAAGGGGACTGAACCAGAACAACGGCGCTCCGCAGACCGACGTTTTTATTGTCGGAGAGGATGGTTATGTAGATGTAAAGACCCCCATCCTGTGGGATTTTGATCAGATCACTGACATTGTTGCTTATCCGATGGACGCGACACCGCTGACGATCAAGGGCGGTCGTTTCACCACTATCGCCAATGCTGCGGAGTCGAAATACACCTACCATGCGCGGGGAATCGCGATCCGCCGCTCGAGTGTGTTAGTCGAAGGGCTTGAGCATCGCGTCACGGGCGAAGGCGATCATGGTGCACCCTACGGAGGATTCATCAACATCAGTGACTGCGCCAATGTGCAGGTTCGCGACACCACACTTAGCGGACACAAGACCTACCGGACCATTGGCAGTGGGGGCATGCCGGTATCCATGGGCACTTACGACATTTCAGTTGCACGCGCGCTGAACGTGTCATTTGTGAACTGTCGTCAGTTTGACGATATCAAGGACCCCACACGCTGGGGAATCATGGGGTCGAACTATTGTAAAAACCTGTTGCTTGATCGATGTGAACTGTCGCGGTTCGACGCCCACCAGGGCGTGGCTGGCGCGACGATTCGCGACTCCATCCTGGGCCACATGGGCATCAATGCCATCGGCAAAGGGATATTCCTCGTCGAGAACACCACGGTCTACGGCAGAAGTTTAATCAATTTGCGTAGTGACTACGGCAGTACCTGGCAGGGCGAGATTTTCATCCGAAACTGCGTATTTGTTCCTGCATGCGGCAGGCCGGTGAGCGCCAGCCTGTTCAGCGGTTCAAATGACGGGCAACATGACTTTGGATACACCTGCTACATGCCGGAGCGCATCACCATTGATGGCCTGCAAATAGACGACTCGCAGCACCCGGAAAACTACGAGGGGCCGACCCTTTTTGCAGACTTCAATCCACGTTTCACTGATGCCACCTATGTGGAGAAATATCCCTACGTTAGAACTCGCGAAGTGGTCCTGAACAATGTCTCCACAGCAAGCGGTAAACCGCTGCGCATCAGCAAGAATCCGTTTATGTTCAAAGACGTTATTCTTTTGCACAAGGACGAGGCCAACAAGACGCCTGAACTCATGCCCTCAAAGGCCGCCGCGGATGGCAGCATCTTATGAGAGCACTCTTTACCAGTTTTGCGCGTAACACCGTATTCGCCAATATCGTGCTGATGTTTATTTTTTGTGGCGGGTATCTGGCGATAACGCAACTTTCCCGCGAAACCTTCCCGGATATTGAGTTGGATATGATTCGCGTGGCCATGGTCTGGCCTGGCGCGGATCCGGAGGAAGTGGAAGAGGGTATCAGCCGCCGCATTGAGGAGGCGGTAGACGGGCTTGAGGGTATCCGTGAATTTCATACGGTATCAGGCGAGCATGTAGCACTTGCGCTGATGGAAGTGCAGGATGGCTACGATATTCGCCGTGTTAAAGAGGAAGTGCGCAATGCCATTGATACGATTGCCACATTTCCCGCTTCCGCCGAGAGCCCTGTTGTGGAGGAGTTTATTATCCGCCACAGCGTGATGATGCTGTCGCTCACCGGTCCCGAGGTGAGCGAAGAGAGTTTGCGCAAGTATGCAGAACAAATCAAGGAGGAAGTACGCAGGCTGCCCGAAGTCACCCAGGTGCGGGTGGAAAGTTCGCGTCCCTATGAGATCGCCATACAGGTATCCGAGGAGAACCTGCGTAAATACGGCATTAGTTTTTCCCAGGTTGCCCAGGTGGTGCGTGCGAACAGCCTGAATGTGCCCGGCGGCGTCATGCGCACCGAAGGCGAGGAAATTCGTCTGCGCACCATCGGCCGCAATTATACCGGCGAAGATTTCAGCAATATTGTGGTGTTGGCGCGCCCGGACGGCCAGCATATCACATTGGGACAGATTGCGGAAATTAAGGACGGGTTTACCGAAGAAACCACCATTGTCCGTTTTAACGGAGAGAATACGGTCAACATTCGGGTGCTCAAGACCAAGGAAGAAGACACCATTACCATAGACCGCGCCGTATTGAAGTATCTCGCGGAAAAGGAAAAACATCTGCCGGAAGGGGTTACGCTCAAGGCTTGGCGTCGTGGAACGCCGCGGCTTGAAAGCCGCATTATATTATTGATGCGCAATGGCCTTCTGGGTCTGACATTAGTATTTGTGCTGCTTTGGTTGTTTCTTGATATACGCCTGAGTTTCTGGGCGGGTATGGGGATGCCGGTGAGCATCATGGGCGCCTTCATGGTCATGTGGTATTACGGCGCTACTATTAACATGATGACTCTCTTCGGGATGATCACCGTGTTGGGCATTATTGTGGATGATGCAATTGTGGTGGGTGAGGCAATCTACTATGCTCGCAAACAGGGACACCCGCCTTTGGAGGCAGCTGTAGAGGGCATCCTTGAGATTGGTATGCCCGTAATTGCTGCCGTGACCACCACCATTGTGGCGTTTGTTCCCTTGTTTTTTGTCGCTGGCACGCTGGGCCGACTGGTGGTGCCCCTTCCCCTGGTGGTTACCGCTGCACTGGCAGTTTCCCTTGTGGAATGTCTGTTCATGCTGCCTGCCCACTTGAGTCATCTGCCTGACCCAAATGCAAGGACAGCCGGAAAGAATGTTGTCCAGCGTCTTGGCCTTTTGTTTCACAGGACAACAAATCTCGGGTTGGAGCGTTTCATAGAACACTACTATACGCCTTTTGTTGAAAAAACCATTCGATGGCGTTATGTAAGTTTGTCAATTGCCATTATGATAATGATGCTGACCCTGGGCGTAATGGACAGCGGGATCATTAAGTTTGATAATTTCCCGAAAATGGACGGGGACAATATTTCCGCTGTTATCGAATTTCCCAGTGGTACCCCTCTTGATGTTACCGGAGCGGCGGTTATCAGAATGGAAGAAGCGTTGCGGGAAGTTGCCGCAGAGACGAAAACAAAAAGCGGCGATCCCCTTATTGAAAACATCTATTCCGTGGTAGGTTCGAAGTTTGATGATCGCGGCGGTATGGACACCGGTTCAAACTTTGGCTCCATTCGCGTTGACCTGCTGGACATGGTAAAGCGGGACGTGCATGTGGATACACTGATGCCAGCCTGGGAAAAGAAAATCGGCATGATAACCGGTGCCGTGGCACTAACCATACAGGGCGGCGACAGCGGTCCCGGCGCACAGCCCATCGAAATATGGTTGCAGGGCAAAAATCTTGACCGATTAATAGCGGCTTCCGAAGAACTGAAGGAACACTTGGGCACCTATGCCGGGGTCTATCAGATTCAGGATGATTATCGTTTGGGGCCGAACGAGATTAAGTTGCGTTTGAAACCGGAGGCGCGGGCGCTGGGACTACATGTGGCCGACCTGGCGCGTCAGATATTTGCGGGATATTATGGTGAAGAGATTGTGCGTGTACAGCGCGGCCAGGACGATGTGCGCGTCAGGGTACGGTACACCGAGGATGAGCGAAAGCAACTGTCCGTCCTTGAAAATATTCGTATTCGACCCACCATGCCCATGGGTATGCCAGCCATGCCGCAGGCGGCAGGCGCAGGCGGTATGGGGACAGCGCCACGTAGTTCTGGTGGCGGCAGTAGACCAGGCCTAGGTGCTGGCGGTATGGGAAGTATGGGTAGTATGGGTAGTATGAGTATGTCGGCGGGTGCTGGTGTTATCAGTGGTGTCGCAGGTATGGGCGAAATGCTGCGTCCGAACACAGGAAACAATGCAGGACTTTCCGGCATGGGCGGCATGGGTGGTATGGGTGGCATGGGTGGCATGGGTGGCATGGGTGGCGGCATGGGCGGCATGGGCGGCGTGGGTGATATGAGCGGCCTATCTGGCATCAGCAGTATGGGAAGTATGGTCCAGGATATGGCTGGTGGCAGCGGTATGCCTGATATGGGCGCCCTTTCCGGGCGGAAAAGTAGTGGCGGTATGGCATCGGGAGGGGGCAGGACTGGAGGTATGGGTGGACTGCCCACAGGTGGTATGCCCCGTTCTTTGGAACTGCCTCTGTTATCTGTTGCCGACCTGGAGTTTAGCAGTGGCGCCACGGCGATTCGGCGCACAAATGGACAGCGCCGTTTGGTTGTTTCGGCAGATGTCAACATCGAACTTGCCAACGCCCGTGAAATTATTGACTACATTAACGAGGACTATTTTCCAGCGCTCCAAGCCCGCTACCGGGATATCAACATGGCATTCAAGGGCGACCATCAGGCATTTCGTGATGCTATTGACAGCCTCTACATCAGTTTTCCGCTTGCTATTATCGGCATCTTTATCATTATCGCGACCATTTTCCGTTCTTATCTGCAGCCGTTGGTGATTCTCATTACGGTGCCTTTCGGCATCAGCGGCGCTGTATTTGGCCATCTCCTGCTGGGTTACGATCTTACCATGATGAGCGTGTTCGGCCTGGTGGCTTTGGCAGGGGTGGTGGTGAATGATGCTATTGTTCTTATTGAGTGCATCAACAATTATTTGTCGCAAGGCGAGTCTTTTTATGAAGCTGTCACACGGGGCGGTGCGCGCCGATTCCGCGCCATCTTTTTGACTACCATCACCACTGTCGGCGGTCTGGCGCCGATTATTGTGGAGCAGGGTCGTGCCGCGAGACCCCTGATTCCCATGGCTATTTCAATTGCCGCAGGAATCACCTTTGCCACCTTCCTGACGCTGTTGCTTATTCCCTCTTTGATATGTATTCTCAATGACCTGCGACGCTTCGCGCACTATTTTGCCACCGGTGTTTTTCCCACCCCCGAAGATGTGGAACCGGCACGGTTGCGTTTGCTTGATCCCGATGAATAGGAAGAGATTTGTCCTGTAGATGATCGCGAGAAATAGTAGAAAGGAGCAACGTATGCGTACTGGTATTTTTTTAGGACTTATCTGGTGGCATACAGCAGCAGCCCTGGTTTGCACGCTGCTGACGCTAGCGGCTTTAGCGGCGGATTCACCGCTGGACATAAATAGCGTAGAAACCGTGCTCGAACTCGCTGCGCAGGAGAAATATGCGGAGGCGGTGGCCTTGTTCAAACGAGTGCGCGAGGAGTTGCCGGACACTATCGAGGCAATCCATGGGCACAAAGTGGCTGTGGTCTATGCGCATATGGGCGACCGCGTCGGGCATGCAGCCCATTGCCGCTGGCTGATGAAACGATATCGGGGTTCGGAGCTGCCAACGGACGCCGAACGTTCAGTCAAGGGCTACCTGATTTTTCCCAGCGCAGAGGATCCGGCGCTCATAGAGCACGCGTTGGAACGCAGCCGCGTGGCGGTGGCCAATTCCGAAGCGCGCAACGAATACCAGTGGATACACTGGTTCTGGGGGTCATTGGGCATGGCCGAATACCGGGCGGGCAATTTCGAGGAAGCGGCGGTACAACTAGAAAAGGCTGCCGCTTCGGACAACCTGTATATTCGCAGCCTGGCGTTGCCCTTTCACGCAATGACGGAATTTAAGCAGGGCAATCTGGAGCGGGCCCGTGAATTGCTGGTGGAAGCACGCGGGGAAGCGTCGCGGCTGCCCAAAGTTGGCACAGAGGAGTATCTGGAGGAATGGACGGACACGATCACGACGCAAATCGCCATGGCGGAAGCGGAAAGGGTTTGTGCAACAGTTTTTTAAGCGTGTGAGTGCCGACGGGGACGTCGGCGTTCCCAGGGGCGGCTGGCACGAACGCAAAGATGGGATGTAAGGTGTGGTACACTTACCGACGATTTCCAAAAATTGCTTCATGTATAACAGGATAGAAACCATGCATAAAAACATGCTTACTCGCCGTTCTTTTCTGGCTTCGAGTGCCTTTGGGTTGGCTGGGGCTGCTTTTGGCACTGGTAGGGCGAATGCTGCGGCAAGCGACCGCAAAAATATCATCTGTATTCTTTGTGATGATATGGGCGCGGAGGAACTGGGCTGCTATGGGAATGGGGTGCATCATACGCCGAATCTGGATGCGCTGGCGGCATCGGGAACGCGGTTTGAAACTTTTTACGCGGCGCCGGTGTGCAGTCCCACGCGGGTGTGTCTTATGACGGGGCGTTATGGGTTCCGTACAGGCTGGTGCAATATGCGCGGTCGTAGCGCGGGCAGCCCTCCCCGGGACGATGTTGATCTGGCGCGGGACGAGCGTAATTTCGGGCAATTGCTGGCGCAGGACGGCTATACCACGGGGTTCGCCGGGAAATGGCAGCTGACGGGGGATAATCTGGAAACCATGCTGTCCGATGCGGGGTTTGCAGAAAGTCTGATATGGATTTACACGGGCTATCTTGCGAAGGGCGAATCGTATCAGGGCGGCTATTATCCGCCGAAGACCACCAAAAAATCCTCGCGCTACTGGCATCCGGGACTGGCCCGTGACGGGGTGCATTTTGCAACCACGCCGGAAGAATACGGCCCGGATATGTTCTGTGATTTCAGTCTGGAGTTTATCCGGGAACATGCCAACGAGCCTTTTTTGCTGTATTATCCCATGGCCCTGATACACCGTCCGTGGGTGTCTACACCGGACACGCCGGAACTTGAAGGGGAAAACAAGAGCGCCCACCTGAAAGCGAATGTGGAATACACGGACAAGATTATCGGGAAACTTGTATCTGAACTGGACGCGCAGGGCATCCGTGAAAACACGGTGATTATGTTTCTGGGCGATAATGGCACCCAGGATGCCGGCAAATCATCGCCTACGGAATGGGGGGCGCGTGTGCCGTTTATCCTCAATTGTCCCGGCACGATACCTGCCGGACTGGTCAGTCGCGAGCTGTCTGACATTTCGGACGTGCTTCCCACCATGCTGGATTTTGCGGGGGTCAAAAAACCTGCCGATCTGATGCTGGACGGCATCAGCCTTGCGCCGTACCTGCGCGGCGAGACGGAGACGCATCGCGACATGATTTTTAGTTTCCTGGGCCAGTACCGTATCCTTCGGAATAAGCACTACTTGCTCGAACAGAACTCTGCAGACGATTTCGGGCAATTTTTCTACTGCGGCGAAAACCGGGACGGACGCGGCTATGTGGATGTGACCGATTCGCAGGCGCCTGAACATGTCAAAGCGCGAAAGTTTTTTGAAATGTACCTTATGGGCTACCTTGTGCCGCCAACAACCCGGGAAGAACGGGCGGAATTCGAGGCATTTACCATTCCGAAGTTCGAATCGCTGAATCGGCATATCGCCCGACTGGATAGCCGTATTCCGTTGCGTCGTATCCCGCCAATGCCGTCCCTTTCCCGGAAAGGAAGACGCACAAAATTCGACCCGGATGAAGAGTAATACGGCAGGCTTGTACCCCGTATTTACGCACCTGTTCCGAAGATGATGTTTGATTTAGGGAGCCCTGTTTCATTATACTCCTGCGTGCTGCTGGAGGTGCGAAACACTTCAACAGATACACATTGCCGACGTAGCTCAGTTGGTAGAGCAGCTGACTTGTAATCAGCAGGTCGGGGGTTCGATTCCCTTCGTCGGCTCCATTAAAAAACCCTTAAAAACCCCGTAAACATTGAGTAAATACAGCGTTTACGGGGTATTTTTGTTTTTTGCCTGTTGTCCTGTTTTGGACATATTTGGACACCATTTCCCAACAAAACGTGCAAGGTATGGTGTAAGACGACTTGTTTATTTTCGTTGTGACAGAAGCGCTGCTCTTATTTTCGGGATGCGGTAAATGCGGAGAACGACAGTAGTGCGAGGCCGATAAGCAGCCAATCTGCCAGCATATTTTTCAGTGTTTTGATTTTGAATAGGGAGCGCAGACAACCTTGTGCATTTTCGTCTTCTCCCTCGCCTTCTGTTTCTCCCTCTGGCTCGCCGTCAACTTCGCCCTCCACTATAACGACTGGTTCAGGGCCTTTGGAAAGGGTGAGGTTGACTTCAGAATCGCGCAGGACACTTTCGCCTGCGGCGGGTTGCTGGCTGATCACACGGTCTATTGGCGCCGTGGGATGATAGGCGCTGCTGACAGTGCCTATGACGAGTTCTGCGGCCGCCAGTGCAGCTTCTGCTTCCACGGTGGCTTTCCCGGAAATATCGGGCACTACCACAAATTCAGGCCCGAGTGAAACGATGATGGCCACAACTGCACCGGGCATTACCAACATGCCTGCCTCGGGTACCTGACTGATGATGCGTCCTTCTTCTACGGTGTCGTCGTTGATATCAGTTCTTTGGCCTAGTACAAGTCCCGCCGATTGAAGTATGGACTGCGCTGTTTGCGGGGTAAGGTTGATGACATTGGGCACACTAACCGACGTTTCTTCACCTTCGGCAGATTCACCTTCGGCAGATTCGCCTTCGGCAGATTCGCCTTCGGTCTGCTCGCCTTCCTCGGGTTCGCCTTCTGCGGGCAGTTGTGGAACGTACATAGAAAATACGGTGCTTTTTGTAACCTCTTCGCCGGCGCCAGCATCATCGGCGAGTATGTTCGACCTGAAACAGGTGGACTCCAGTACAAAATCCTGTGCGCCGCGCACCAGAATACCTTCCACGACACCTGTGGCATCATTGAAGACGGGGGAACCCGAATTGCCGCCATAGGTGTCCAGATTGGCTGTGAAGTATCCTTCTGATGTGTTGTCTCGCACCGCTGTGGTGGGGCCAAAAGCAATTTTTTTCGGGAGACCATAGGGGTGACCTATGACGCCTACAGGGTCGCCGATTTCGATCGTTCCGGTACGGCGAATCGGCAGTGGAACAGCACCCGGCGCGGTAATAGGACGGTCCACCCGCACAATGGCATGGTCGAAATCGCCGGTGCCACCATGATGTACCACCTCGATCCCTGTATAGACCTGGTTGCTCTGAAACGTCAGCGCGGGTGTTGCGGCATTGGTCATTTCAAAGCCGAAGAGGAAGCGGATAGCGGGTAGGTCGGACTCATAGAGGCAATGTCCTGCGGTGGCAATTAAATCTTCTCCCACCATGAATGCGGTGCAGAAGGGTGCAGTGGGTTGGTCTCCGAAAGGTTCGTCGGCACATGCGGGCTTCCCATAAATGGCATAGGCATCGGTGGTCAACGAGAAGGTGTCTCCTGACTCGGCCACCAAGTCAACTGCGTCCACAATAGCACAGGTGGATGCAGCCCATTTTTTGCGGTTTGAACTGGTCTCTGCGTAGACGTCAATCCTGTCATCCGTACCGTATACGACCTTGCTCATGTTTTTAAGTGTATGCGCATTCCACGGCACACCGCTGGTTTCCGTACGGAGCACAGAGACCTCCTCAGCCATCGCTGTGAAGTTGAAAAACAAGAACAGGGCCACGATTATTGAGGGTAGATAATGAAAGAAAATGGTTATGGGGCATTGACAGTGTCTTGTTTCTGAATGATTCATCTTGCCGTACTTTCTTTACATTTATGCTCCCTGTTGTAAAAGGAGCATAACACCCATTCACATCATGGTATTCCACCAAAACCAACTGTAATCACCAAAAAAGTATACCACAAATTAACCGCCCCAGTGGGACATTCCTACCCCCCATTTTTGTTTCAATGCCGGGGCAGGAATGCCGTCGTTCCCTCCCCCGCAAAAACACGATGTTGTCACGCTACTTTGTCTTGTCTATAATAGGCGTGTAGGCATTTCATTTATTTGTTTATTACCCACAGGGAGAGAGCCCATGAAGAAGAACATACCGCTTGCTCTTGTTGTCATTCTTGTTATGTGCTGTGTCACCCATGCGGACTCGGCCAGCTACCGTGATCTGTATGCCGACACCTGGGTGGCAACAGATGCACTGGGGCGTACCATGCCGGGGATTGATGATGTGGGTTCGGTGAAAAATGATCAGCGACGGGTAACGGGCATCTTCTATATCACCTGGCACAGTGACGGTCTGGCGGGATTGAAAAGTCCGTACACGGCGGATGTGGCGAAAATACTGGCGCAGGATCCTTCGGCACGTCTTGACGGTAAGCATCCCTTGTGGACGGAAGGTTCTTATCACTGGGGTGAACCTGAAGACGGGTATTTCCTCAGCAAAGATGAATACATCATCCGCAAAGACATGTCTATGCTTGCCGATGCGGGCGTGGATATGTTGGTCATGGACGTTACCAATGCGGTGCGCTACTGGGACGAATGGGAAGTACTGTTCCCCGTTATGCAGCAGATGAAGGCGGAAGGCAACAAGGTACCCAAGTTCTGTTTCTGGGCGTACAACGGCCCCGTGATGACTGTGGTGCAGGACTTGTATGACCGCATTTACAAGACGGAAAAGTATAGGGATTTGTGGTTCTACTGGGACGGCAAGCCGTTGTTGCTGTATAACAACAACCCGATTTCCGATGCGAACGGCAAACTACCGCCATGCCCTAACCCCCATTATGAACCTGCTGCGAAAACCGACCCGAATCATCCGCATTACGGCGACCCTGATTATGCCGAAGAATTCTACAAGGATTACACGAAAGAGGTGAAAGAGTTCTTCACGTTGCGTGGCATGTGGTGGGGCTATTATGAATGGCAGGGCGAGCGTTTTGTGGGCACGGAGGACAAGTGGAGTTTCGGACTGGACCTGGGCGATGAACGGGTGCGTAACCTGCCACTGGAAGACCTCGTCTCCACCCATA
>CAZBNU010000127.1:0-5745 GCA_964493075.1 uncultured Nitrospirales bacterium
AACTCGCCATCGGCGGCACGGCGGTTGGCACGGGACTGAATGCTGCACCGGGATTTTCAAAGGCCATGGCGGAGGTCATAAGCGGCTTGACGGGATATACCTTCACTTCCGCGCCGAACAAGTTTGAAGCCCTTGCCGCCCATGACGCGCTGGTGATGACCCACGGTGCGTTGAAGACCCTTGCGGCTTCCTTCACGAAAATCGCCAACGACATCCGCTGGCTGGCGGGTGGGCCGCGTTGTGGAATTGGTGAATTGCAGCTGCCGGAGAATGAACCCGGTTCCTCCATCATGCCGGGCAAGGTGAATCCGACCCAGTGCGAGGCGTTGACCATGATTGCCGCCCAGGTGATGGGCAATGATGTTACGGTGAACATCGCCGGGGCATCGGGCAATTTTGAACTGAACGTATTCAAGCCGGTCATTATCTACAATGTGCTGCAATCCACCCGCTTGTTGAGTGACGGCGCGGCGAATTTCACGGAGAAATGCCTGAAAGGCATTCAGGCTAACGAAAAGCGTATTCGCGAACATCTGGAAAATTCGCTCATGCTCGTAACCGCCCTCAACAGTGAAATCGGATACGACAATGCCGCCAAGATCGCACGGTATGCCCATCTCAACGGTACGACCCTGCGCGAAGCTGCGGTAGCGCTGAACCTGCTGACCGCGGACGCCTTCGACCGGATTGTCCGTCCTGAAGCCATGCTGGGTCCCGGCGAATAGAACACCGGTGAATAGAACGCATGAAATCCTTTTCGAAGGGGTGTATACTATAAAGTCCGGTTAAAGCGGTTGTATTTTTTCCTCAAGCAAAAAGGAGTTGCTGCCATGACATCCTCCCCCGAAATGCTGACTGCGGCGGAAAAACGGTTCCGGCTCTGGATGTGGTTCAGTTTCTGGATGTATACCCTGGGCATTCCGTTGTTTCTCGTTCTGGGCAGACAGACGGCGGCGTTCCTGAACGGGCTGCCTAGTTCGCTATTGCAGCTGCCGCCCTGGGAAGCGGCGGGAAGCGGCATGGAAATATACTTCTGGCAGGTGCTCGGCATATCGCTCATGGGCATCCTCGGCATTTTGTGCCTCTTTATTGCGCTGGATGTGCGTCGGTATGGGCCTGTCATCAATGCGCTGCTCTGCGCAAAACTTATCTCCACGGTTTGCTACACCTTCCTGTTTCTGGGTAGCGGTAATCTGGCGTATCTGGTTGCGGTACTCACGGACGGTTCTATCTTCGCCCTTTCCTGGGTGCTGTGGTTTATGGCGTCCCCGTCCTCGGAATATCTCAATGCGTGGGAGAAGCGGATATTGGTTACGGCAGGGGAGACGTTGCTGCCCAAGGACGGCGCATTTTCCACGGGCTATGCCGATGTGCAGGAACGGTGTCTGGTGGATGCCCAGCGTTTTCTCGCGGCACAATCGCCTCTGGACATTGCCGGAACGCGTCTGTTGCTGCGTACCCTGGATATCATGCCCTTGTTTCTGTTGAAATTCCGGTTGTTTCACAAACTGGATTTTGCACAACGGGTGGCGTTGTTTGAGCGCTTGGAACTATCCCGGTTTGGGCCATTGCGCCTCATGATGATCGCCATAAAACTCTATGTGGTCATGCCTTTTTTTAATCCTCCGGAGTTGGAAGCAGGCATTCAGGTCAAGGAAACGGAATGAACGCAGAGGGGCAAGGAGTCCGGTCATGAAAAAATATTCCAGTCGTGTGGTAGTGGTGGGAACAGGTGCAGGCGGCGCGGTCGCGGCGGCGTTGCTGGCGCAATCCGGCGTTGATGTGCTGATGATTGAACAGGGGAAGCAGTACGAACCTGAAGATCACAAGGACATTATCACCAGTTTCACGCAGTTGTATCTCAATGCCGGCGTGACCATGGCTTTTGGCAATCCACCCATCCCCATACCGCTTGGCAAGGTCGTGGGCGGCACCACCGCAATCAATTCCAGTACCTGCTTCCGTCCGCCCCGGGAGAAAGTGGATCGCTGGGATTGTGTGGACTGGGGGCTTTTTGAGCAAAGCCTGGAAGCGGTGGAGGAACGCATACATGCCGTGCCTGCTGAGGAATCTTTGCTGGGCAATAACTACACCCTTTTGAAGCGTGGTTGCGATGCAATGGGAATTCCCATTAAACCGCTGGTGCATAACCTGCGGGAGTGTCAAAAAAGCGGACGTTGTGCGTTTGGCTGTCCCACGGGTGCGAAGCAAAGCATGGACCGCACCTTTGTCCCGGATGCGCTGGAAGCGGGTGCGAAGCTGCTTACGGAACACAAGGTAACGGGCGTGCTACGTTCCGGCGACCGATTGGCGGGTGTCACTGGAGTCTGTCCGGAAGGAGAATTCGAAGCGCGTGCCGATGTGGTGATCATCGCTATGGGCGCATTGGCGACCCCGGCATTCCTGTTGCGCCATAAACTGGCAAATAGTTCAGAACAGGTGGGGCAGGGGCTGCGCATTCATCCTGCGTGTCGTATTGCCGCGGAATTTGACGAAATCGTGGATGGGGAGCAAGGGCTGCCCCAGGGCGCGTTCATAGACCACTGGCAGGATCGCGGCATTATGATGGAAGGGATAAGTGTGCCGCCGGGGCTATTGCTTGCCGGGTTGCCCGGTGCCGGATACGCTTTCAAGGAACTGGCAGCGAAACGCCGCAACATCGCCACCTTCGGCATCATGATTAGTGATACAGGTGCAGGCCGGGTACGGCGCGGTTTCGCCGGATCGCCTTTTACTGCTACCTATCAACTTACCCAGATGGACGCTGAAACCTTGCGCTTTGCCATGGTGCGGCTTGGCGAACTGTATTTTGAAGCGGGCGCAAAACGGCTGTTCATCAATGTGGCATCCACGCCAGTGATTACGTCCAGAGATGACCTGAAGGCCTTTGAAAATATCCCCGTGAAACCCAGCCATTTTGAACTGATGGCATTCCATCCCACGGGCACCTGCGCCATGCACGTCCGTCCTGAAAAGGGAGTAGTCAACAGCCGTCTACGCAGTTACGACATTCCCAATCTTTACATCATGGACGGCTCCGTCATTCCCAATGCCCTCGGCGTCAATCCACAGGTGACCATCATGGGCCTCGCGCACCATGCCACGACACTGCTTGCTGAGGAACTCAACCGCAATTAATTCATGACTGATCAGAGATTTAGACGGCTGTTATTATGTCCTGTGTATGTCCGTGTCCTACGGTTTTCATTGGGGCGGTGCAGCCTGCAATATAACAGCAAACCTCTGCCCAAACGTTGTTCTTCCCTTGGCGTCAAAACTTAATACGACGCTCGTGTTCTCCGTTGGTGGCGCATCGGTTAATGGCAATTCCATCTGCAGTTGTTCAAAACGGTTTAGCCTTTGGGGCAGTGGAACGGCTGTTTGTACGCCACCGGACGCCGTAGCATAAACACCGCCCGGTGTTTCGCCAGTTTCTGCCGGCGGGATAAGTGCGGCTTCACCGAGGTTGGTAAAGGTGACGCGTAATTTCACAGGTTGTCCCAGTGTCGGTGTTATTATGCCGCCGGGCAGCATCTGTGTCCACGTACCGTCGCTGTTCTGTACTTCCACATAATCAAAGAAAGCGTCCAGATATTTGGGCGGGTTGTTCCCGGTCCAGGGCGAATTGCCCACGGCAAGGGGCGGGCAGTTGGTGGAGTCTGTTCCGGTGCCGTCGGTTTTCAAACCGGGGGTGTTGCCTGTGGCGATGGCGTTCCAGAATGACTCCTGCAAAGCTGTGTAAACACCGGACAGACCGTTGGTGTGGGCGTCTCGGTCAAAGGTAAGCCATACATCCACCGGCTTGGCGTCGGGCGCCTGCAAAAACAAGGGGCCCTGTTCCTTGATGACTTTGGTGACAGGCCGGTCTGTGCCGTTGGGATTGATGATGCCGTAATCGCTGCGTTCGTTCACCCGGAACCCGCCGGGATACCACCACCAGTAGATGCCGTCGGCGCCGCTTTGTTCAAGCATACGGTAGAAGTCGGTGTAGTAGGTGGCTTGAAACGCCATGCGCTCTTCGGTGAAGTCATGATGCGCCATGTCCCACACATGCACCCCGGCTTCCGCCCAGATCATGGGGATGCTTGGATTTGCCCAGCGTGCATATTCGTAGGTGAACCAGCCCGGCTTGATCCGTTCCCAATCGCCGATTCTGCCGTAGCCTTCCGGTTCCAATATGTCCACCGCGCCTGCCAGATAGGCAAAGTCATACAGTAGGGCCAGGGTCTGCACATCCGTCGGATCGCCCGCCATGGACATGCGGAAGCTCACCAGCGTATGGGGATCAATGGTGCGGATTAGCCGTCGCGCTTCGGCGTATTTTTCATAGAGTAAGGTATCCAGGAACCTGCGATAGGCGGCAATCATTTTGTTCCAGGGGCCGTCCGTACCAATTTGTGACGGCGAGAAATTGACTACGTTGCCGGCGTCGTCGCGGGGTACGGGAAAGCCCCAGTCGGCTTCGGCATTCTCCAGACTGCCATATCGCTCCACTATCCACGCCTGCCACTGCGGATTGAAGGGATTCCGTTCCCACTCCCGGAACTGGGGTTCCCAGGCAAGGTCGTAGGCGTACACAGTATCGTTCTGTGCCAGGCGGAGGTATTCAATCATTTCGCGCACCTGCTCCCAGGGGAACTCCATGGGGGTGCCGGGACGCAACGACAGGTTGGCTTTCATGCCAAGGGTATCCATACGGCGGAGAATGTCCAGCAGGTTTTGTGCTTTTATGTCATCGTGATAAAGGAAAATGCTCAGGGAATTGCAGCCCATGGCGGCGCACCGCTCCAGATCGCGTTGTACTACATTGGGGTGATAGGAGGCTGCACTCAACCACCGTTCAAAGTATTGCTGCCACTCTACGGCGACACCGGACGAAGGCATATAATTCACGCCGTGGGGCCGCCAGCGTTCCCCGTTTAATAGAAAACCGCCATCCTGTGCAGTAACAAAGGAAGGCTCTGCCTTGGGCTGCCAGCAATAGATTTTGTGGGTGGCCTGGTCGAGTAGGCGGTCGCCGAAATAAAGTGCCGCGCTGACAGTAAACCCTGCTGCAGGCCAGCTGTCCGGGAGCCACCGGGTTTCCAGCCGCACCGGTTCGCCCACTTCCGGAGATACAATGTCCAGCGAGTTGTCGGAGACCACCGCACCATCCGGAGTTGTGACCCGGAGCGCCAGGCGCATGGGGATGTTCTCCACAATAGAGGTCTTGATGATCTGCGCACCCAGCGTCACGGCCTGGTCGTCAAAGTAGGTGTAGCGGTCCGCCCCGGCATCCAGGAAATATACCGGGACTTTCATCCGGTTGAGTACGGCCTGGATGGCAGCCCGTCCGCCACTGGACAGATACCATGCCGTGTCTTCAATGGCGAAGGAGGCCCAGATACTGTTTTTGTAGGGGCCGTCAGTGTTGATGGTCATGGCGGCAACATGTCCGCGAAGGTCGCCGTCTGCGGAGCGTGCTTCCAGCAACGGCAGCCAGCGCCAAACACGCCCCTTATCAAAGCCGCTTGCCTCAGGTCGGGGGTACATACCGCGCACCGTTTCGGGCAGGTCGAAAGTCATGGCAGGCAGCACCGTCTGGTCGGGTGCAACAACAAGTGTCGCCACCTCCCCAGCGTTAAACTGCTTGTACTCCGGGGATATTGTGTCCAGTGCGGGCGGTTTTACATCGCCCAAAATTTCAAGATATTCCTCCTGCAGCGGGGCAGTGCCCACCCGCGCCACCTGGAACCGGTGGGTGCC
>CAZBNU010000127.1:5845-11404 GCA_964493075.1 uncultured Nitrospirales bacterium
AGGGTGTACTTCGTGGGCGTGTCCATGCGGAACGCACTGCGGTGCCAGTTATCCAGCGATTCGGTGTTGAAATCCAACATGATATTGGGCGGGGCATCCAATACTGTCGTCTTGCGGAAACTTTCCGGTGTCTGCCACGTTCCGTTCATAAAAACAAGGCGCTCCCGCCATGCTGGCGTGTTCAACGCAAGCAGGTTGCCGCCTTGTTGCAAAAAACGGTGTACCGGTTCAATAGAACGCATGGGAAGCGCTTTGGTGTCCGGCAGCACCAGCAGGGAGAAGTTCGTAACGTCCAGCATCTGTGCATTCGACACGGTTGCGCCGTCAATCCGCGTGACAGCATAGCCCAGCGCCGTCAGGTCAGTTTCCAGTGCGGCAACCAGTTCGTCGTGTATGCCTGTTTCTGCACTGTCATATAACGCCACTGGGGTGGGTTGTGCCCATGCTATGCCCATAAGTCCCCAGGTAAGAACAGATGTGATGAAAAAAAAGCGCATGATGTTTCCTCTCGATTTTCAGCCATACAGGATTTTCAAGACTATACCCGTATTTGGCCCCGAAAATAAAATTCTTTTCTGTAACATGTTGTGGTGTTGCTTCTTTCATACGCACCCCGAAATCCATTATAGTGGTGGGGATGTATTTGAACTCTTATTCTACAGGAGCGTTCTCTTGACTCACTCATTGCTAAAAGAAAGTTTGGAACTGGCCGTGTCCCGTTCTGGTGCGCCCGGCGCCGTTGCCTGCGTGGGCATTGATGGTTCCCGCGTACTGGCAGAGGCGGTGGGGTATCGTCAATTGCACCCGAAGCGCGAAGCCACGACACTGGATACCATATACGACCTGGCGTCCCTGACAAAGATGCTGGCCACCACAACGGCCGTTATGATATTGCGTGATGAAGACAAGTTGGATTTGGACCATCCCGTGTCCCGCTACATTCCATTGCCGAATATGGATCGCTTCAAGATACGCCACCTGATAACCCATACCACGGGCCTGCCTGCATGGCGGCCCTGGTATCAGGAGGTGTCCGGATTTCTGGACTATCTGGAACGCATTTCCGAGGCGGCGGGCGTATCCACGCCAGACCAGTCACGCACCTATTCGGACATGGGTTTTATCTTGCTGCGCAAGGTGGTGGAACAGGCGTCGCAGGATACGCTGGATAATTTTTGTACCCGCAAAATCTATAAGCCCCTGGGCATGAACGATACTATGTTCAAGCCGCCAAAGGAACTGCATACCCGATGTGCGCCGACGGAATACTGTTCCTGGCGCAAACGGGCGTTGCGTGGCGAAGTGCATGATGAGAATGCCTCTTCTGTAGGTGGTGTTTCGGGGCACGCGGGGCTGTTCAGCACTGTTCTTGATCTTGAAAAGTTTTGTGTGGCGTTGCTCAGCGGAAAAATTTTGTCTGAGGCAACAATGCGTGAAATCACCACCATAGGCGGGGTTCCCTTTTATCCCTGGCAGGGCATCGGCTGGTGGGTGGACCCCTGGGCGGTTGGTGCGAACGGGTATCTGCCTTCCCGCACCGCTTTTGGACACACCGGATTTACCGGTACCAGCATCTGGATGGATTGGTACACAAAACTTTACGTTATTCTGCTGAGCAATACCTGCCATCCCAGCCGGGAGGAACGCAACAACACGGCTCTGCGCCGCACGTTCCATTCCCGCATCGCCGACGTATATTATCCCCGATGGTGCAACGCCCATACCGGCTTGGACAAACTGTTACGTAACGAATTCAAGGAAGTGCAGGGCAAGCGTCTGGCCTTGCTGACAAACAGCGCGGCAGTGGACCAGATGGGACGTACCATACTCGATGTGTTCGCCCTTAATAAAAGCCTTCAACTGAAATGCCTGTACAGTCCGGAGCATGGTCTGTTTGGGAAAGCGGAGGCAGGAGAAGGGGTGGCCTCGGAAACGGGCGCCATGCCCATTATCAGTCTCTATGGCGACCGCAAACAACCCAGCCGAGAAGAACTTGGCAAAATAGATTTGTTTGTTATTGATTTGCCTGATGTGGGATCCCGGTACTACACCTACATGGCTACCATGAAAGATTGTCTTGTCGCTTGCGCGGAAAACAACACGCCGGTGTTGTTGTTGGACCGGCCAAATCCTGTTGGCGGGCTTATCAATGAGGGACCGATCGCAACAAAAACTGGATCCCCTGTATGCGCCGCCCCTATTCCTGTTCGTCATGGCATGACCCTGGGTGAATTGGCGCTGTATTTCCAGAAGACTGTGCTGGGAAACCGAAAACTTGATTTGACAGTACTCACTGCGGAAAACTGGTGGACAGATCTGCAGGCCACCGAGTCGTCGCTGCCGTGGCATGCGCCTTCCCCAAATATCCCCACAGCAGATGCGGCGTTAATGTATGTGGGTACCTGTCTTTTTGAAGGATTGAACATAAACGAGGGCAGGGGAACGGAGACGCCGTTTCTGGTCTGTGGTGCGCCCTGGCTGGATGCCGAGGCCGTCATCGGGGAAGTCGCGCCCGAAGAACGTGTTGGCTGCACTCTGGAGCCGGTACTTTACATTCCCAAATCAATTCCAGGGAAAGCATCCAACCCAAAACACAAGGACAAATTGTGCCGGGGAATTCGATTTATTATTACCGAACGGCACGAATTGCGTCCTTTTACCATTGCCCTTGCTGTGATTTGTGCCATTCATCGAAAACACAAGGAACTGGTCTTTGATCCGTTTTTTGACACCCTTGCTGGCGGCCCCTGGTTGCGGGAACAGATTCTTGCAGGCCGGTCAGCCTCGGGAATCGTTATGGAAATCGCGCCAGCGTTGGTCAGGTTTGATGCCAGCCGTCCCAGGTTGTATACCAACCTTCTCGAGCGGCGAAACAAACCGTAACCTGCGCGTCACGGGCCGATCAACGCGAGCATACCCTTGTGAATTGCACCGTTCGTGATGAGAACGCCCCGTTTCCCGTCGAACACTCGCAGGGGATGACCGTCCAGACGGGTTGCCACGGCGCCGGCCTCTTCGGCAATAAGTTGTGCCGCTGCAAAGTCCCACGGTTCCAACCCTATGTGCAGAAAGCCGTCCACATCGCCGGAGGCTACCTGGCAGATGCCCATTACTGCGGCACCCTGGCAGCGCACCTGGCCCACCTGCCTGATAATATCGCCAGCATGCTTTATAAGGGAGCGCCGTTCCTCAGGCACGCCGAAATCTATTTCCACGCATGCTTCGTCAAGGTGCTGGACTGTAGATACCTTTAGTTTGTTGCCGTTGCAGTACGATCCGGAACCTGCCTCTGCAAGAAAAATGAGGTCGTTCAGGGGCATAAATACTCCCGCTGCCTGTGCAAAGCCATCTTGAACAAGGGCGATGGAAATGCCGAAAGCGGGATTCAGACCGCGCACAAAATTGTAGGTGCCGTCTATGGGATCAATTACCCAGACCCGCGCATCAGCGTTTTCCGGGATGATATTGAGGCCGCTTTCCTCGCCGATTACAGGGGTGTCCGGGTATGCTGCTGCCGCCTGCTCCACGAAACGCTTTTGCAGGGTTAAGTCCACTTCCGTCAGTAGGTCGTTGGTGCCATTCTTGTTCGCCACAGCCAGCAGCTGCTTGTTGCTGAATTTTTCCAGGACATACTCGCTGTTGGAACGCAGAAATTTTTCTATGAAAGCGATTTCACTCATACGTAAATATCCTTTGTACCCAATACCATCTAATTGTAATGGATTTCCTCAATCAATGCGTAGTTTTTGTGTATTCCCATTTTTATCGAAAAACGTCCTATGGTCTCATAGTTGCGAACGTACGGCCGTTTTCGGGTATACTCAATGAAAATTATGGTTGTTCTTAGTATGCGGAATAATAAAGGGAGAGATTTGTGAATATCATTACCAAGGCAGCTGTGTTTACACATGTAATGCGGTGGCGGGCGACATGGGAGAAATATGACCTCCATTATCCTGTTCCTGTAAAGGACAATCCGAAGTTTATGACGGCGTGGGATGCGGCACAACTTATCCCCGATGAAGCGGTTATTGGTACTTCGGGAATGGGTGGTAATCAACGGCCTGCACTATTGTATTGGGCGGTTCGCGATCGCTTTAAGGCGGAAGGACACCCGAAAGATATCACTCTGATCGGAGTTGGCGGTCAGGGGGGACGCGGCAGGGTGCCGGGTACTGCGGAAGAACTTGCCATTGAGGGCTTGTTGAAACGCACCATTACAGGCCATACCGAAACCTTCAAGGGGCAGCTGAAACTTGCCCACGAGAAGAAGATGGAGTTGCAATGTTCCCTTATCGGCATGATTACACTGGTGCTGAAGGAGCAGATGGAAGGGCGCAACTATTATGTATGTGACACGGGTACCGGGACATTTGTAGACCCACGAACCGGCAGAGGGACGGCAATTTGGCCGCCAGATGCGCCCCAGTACGTAGAGGTCACGGAAGATGGTCAGCTCAAGTATTCCCTGCCCTTTATAGACATCGCTTTGTTTAACGCGCCGGCAGCCGACCGTAAGGGTAATATCTATTTTAAGGAGGCGGCGGTTATTGGCGACAGTTACTCCATAGCAAAAGCGGCAAGACGCAATGGCGGACGTTCCATTGTTAATGTAGGTAAAATTGTTGAAGAGGGGCACGACAAGGAATTTCTACCCGCAGAATTTGTGGATGCCATTGTGTACTGGCCTGAAACGGAACAGACGGCAACCATCAAGTATAAAAAGTATTGGGACTGCTTTACGCCTCACAGCAAGACACCTTTGGAAGAGGGACTCGCCAAGGCGCGCCAGATCAACAAAACCCTGGGTATTATGTCGCGTCGTAAGCCTATTGATGATGTGATGGCGCGGCTTGCCACCAAGGTTTTTGCCGACCATGCCAAAAAAGGCGACATCGTGGATATTGGTATTGGATTGCCCGAAGAAGTTGCACGGCTTTTGTATCACAGCGGCGTGATGAAAGAACTTAATATGCTCACGGAAGCGGGGGTATATGGCGGCGTTGCCGCACCGGGCGTATTTTTTGGCGCAGCGGTAAATCCGGAAAAGATAGTTCCTTCATCAGCGGCATTCGAGCGCATGTATGAGCGTCTGGACTGGGCAATTCTTGGTTTGCTGGAAGCCGATAGCAATGGCAATGTGAATGTGTCGAACCGTGGAGAAGGCGTGTTGAACCATGTCGGTCCCGGCGGCTTCATTGATCTCATTACCTGCGCAAAAAATATCCTGTTTGTTAGTCCCTGGGGCGTCCGCGCCAAAATATCGGTGCAGGGTGACCATGTGAAGATACTGGAGCAGGGAAAATCCAAATTCGTGGACAAGGTCTATGAGATTACCTTTAACGGTCAGGAAGCCTTGAAACATGGGAAAAATGTGTACTATGTGTGTCATATAGGCGCTTTTCGTCTGACTGCTCGCGGCATGGAACTCATGTATGTCATGCCAGGCATAGACCCGCAAAAAGACATTATTGATGCATGCCCTATGGATATTGTGCTGCCCGAGAGTGGCACTCCCATCGTCGTGGGCGCTGATGTGGTGACGGGTCAGGGGTTCAG
>CAZBNU010000128.1:0-11374 GCA_964493075.1 uncultured Nitrospirales bacterium
GTATCCGGTGCCGCAGCTTCTTCGGCCTGCTCTTCGGCCGGTGGTTCACCTGCAACGTCCGGTGTGGCATTATCCTGAGCAAATGTAAAGGGACTGGCCATCAGAAAAAACAAGACCCCGGTTACTAAACTATATCGAAAGCGCAACATAAAAAATCTCCTTTTAGTGTTATCATCAAAATACGCATACAATACTATAGCACGAAAAGCAGTCATGTTTGAAATCAAATTTCTCCAGCGCTGTCGCACTTCATTTGCGATCAGTCCCCCAACGCCATTGCGTTTTTTTTGTTTGATAGTTCCTTTCAGTTTGTGCTTAAATGCCGATGATGGCAGCTTTAGCCTATTAAAAATTAATCGAGAGAAACAAAATGCCTTTTTTGCATTGGATGCTTGATAGAAAAGCGACCTATCTTTGTGATAGCACAAAACACTTGTCTCAAATAATAATACTACTTGATTCTATGGCGATTCTATGTTATGCTGGTCGAATAAGGACAATGCAAGGAGTACGTGCATGAGTGAAGAAACGTTGTTCACAAAGATTATTGAGGGAACCATTCCCTCTGACAAAGTATATGAAGACGAAGACTTTTGCGCCTTTCGCGACATCAATCCCGGCGCGCCGTGTCATGTGCTGATTGTGCCGAAAAAGGTGATTCCGAAAATCAGCGATGCGCAGGAGGAAGATGCGGAACTGCTGGGTCGGTTGCTACTCACAGCCAATAAGGTGGCAGCCCAATTGGGTATCGAGGAAGAAGGCTATCGTTTTGTCATTAATTGCGGCGAGAATGGCGGTCAGGAAGTGATGCATCTGCATCTGCATATTCTGGGCGGTCGGCGATTGAGCTGGCCACCGGGATAAGAAACACCTTGACCGCGCCTGCTGAAACCGGAGCATGAGTACAAATAGAGACTATGACAACCTTTGTTGATACACAAACGCAGTTATGCGCGGTCATCGGAAATCCTGTGGCGCATTCTTTGTCGCCCGCCATGCACAATGCTGCCTTCCAGGCGACGGGTCTGAATTATGTGTACCTTGCCTTTGCCGTGGAAGACCTCGCTGGATGTGTTGCAGGTATGCGGGCCCTAAAGGGATTCCGGGGGCTGAGCGTCACCATTCCACATAAAATCAATGTTATGCAGTACCTGGATAGGGTTGATGATCTTGCCCGTAACGTAGGGTGTGTGAACACCGTTACAAATAGGGATGGGTGTCTCACGGGCACCATTACGGATGGGCTTGGTACGCTACGCGCCTTCGAGCAGGCGTCGGTTGCCCTTAATGACAAATCTATTCTTTTTGTAGGCACTGGTGGCGCAGCCCGTGCCGTTGCCTTTGCCATGACCGACGGATGCCATCCCCGTGAATTGCATATTCTGGGGCGCACAGCCAGTCGCATGCAACAACTGGTGGATGACCTGGCAGCCACCACGGATATCCCGATTCACGGCGGATCGTTGGTGAAAGACCTTGAACAGACCGTTGCTAAAAGTGATGTGATTATTCAGGCAACCCCCATCGGTATGCACGGGCACACCAATGGAGAGAGTCCGGTTCCCGCCAGGCTGCTGAAACCGGAACACATTGTATTTGACATGGTCTATCGTCCCATGAAAACGCAGTTTATTTTAGATGCAGAAAGGATCGGATGCGTTTCCATATTGGGTCTGGAAATGTTGGTGAACCAAGCGGTGTTGCAATTTGAACACTGGACAGGGCAGCCCGCTCCGGAAAACATAATGCGCGATGCACTGGTGAAGGCCCTTGAAAAGAATCAATGACAACCGCGTTCATCCGTGGTTATTATGTACAGTAAAAACGTGATTTTCTGGTTTTTGGAAACCATCCAAATCAGTGAATAGCACCAGCGTAGAAACTGTGTGAACGACGAAGACGTTCGGGAAAGGACAAGCCATGCGCGTACAAAGTTTTATAGGCAAGGTAAGCATTGCCGGCCTACAGCAGATGGACCACCAGATTAACGAGTGGTTGGAACGCAACAAAATCAATCTGGTACAGGTAAAACAATCCTTCGGCAGCGACATCCATCATGACGGCCGTGGACGGGAGCCTATTGTCGTCATAACTCTCTGGTACGAATCTTCGTGAACAGGGTTTAATTAACGTGACTTTCCGGTTTTCTTTGAATTTTGCCCCTTCTGATGTTACAATGAAAGAAGTGGTAAATTGTTTCATGTACAGCATTGTCCAGTGCTGTCGCAGATCAACACACAATGAATGATATAAGGCCCTCTCTTATGATACTAACAGACTATATTGGGGTGGATTGTGTCCTTGCAGACATGACACAAAAAGACAAACCGGAAACGCTGAAGGAACTGACGCATCTTCTTTTTGACAAAAAGAACCTGAAGGGAGTGGACGCTGCGCTAGATCAGATTATGGCGCGTGAAGGCACGGATAGCACCGGTATCGGCCATGGCATTGCAGTGCCTCATGCCCGTGTTTCGGGATTGAAAACCCTGCATTGTGCTGTGGGAAGATTCAAGGATGGGATAGATTTTTCTTCCATAGACAAAAAGCCGGTGCATCTTGTTTTCCTGATTTGCTATCCTCCGACACAGCAGACCACCTATCTGAACTTCGTGGCGACTGTGGCAAAACTGCTGCGCGACGATGCTCATTTGAAAGCCATGCTCAAAGCGGAAACGAGCAAAGAAGTATTCGATGTGCTGCACGAGCTTTCTTCGCCGCTGGGAAAACCGGAAGAATATTATGCGCGCAAGGTGAAAGCGGACCCCGAAATTTTGGAAGCACGGGACGCCCATGCCGACCTCATTCTGTTGGCACGCCTGCAACTGTGTCATGAAATGTACGACACGGCGCGCACCGGCAAACGCCAGATTAAAGAGCGTATGAACAATATCCGTTCCCTGATTGACAAGCGGCTTCTGCGCCACTTTGACCGGCTGATGGTGGGCCGTCCTCCGGCGCTGGTACCTGTGGAAGCGGACACCTGCCAGGGATGCTTTATGCGTCTGCCCTCCCAGTTCGCGCAAAAAGTGCGGGAGGATACCAACCACATCCATACCTGCAACAACTGCAGTCGATTCATCTACATCGTATAAGCACTATTTTTCGAACATACATGGTATAATTGGGTAGCAGGAATTTTGTCTGTGGCCGTTGGGTTCAGACTATATGCTGGCTTTGTTTTTCTATATGTTGAAACGAAAGGTTCGATTGGATGAACTCGGAACAACTACGCGCCATCATGAAAAGCGTCCCTTTTTTCAAAGGCCTGAGCGAAAGTGATGTGGCAAAAATTTTCAGCAAGGGAATGACGGTGCGGGTAACCAAAGACGAAGTGCTTTTCTACAAGAACACCGTGGGCAATCAGATGTATGTGGTGCTGGCGGGAAAACTGGGCGTGTACAACGGGGAAAAGTGCATTGCCACGCTCGCCACAGGCGACATGTGCGGCGAAATGGCGCTGGTAAGCCATGCGCCCCGAAGCGCCACGGTCAAAGCGCTGGAAAACAGCCTGCTCTTTGTGCTTTCTGAAACGACTGTGGAGCGGCTTTTAACCAAAAGAGTTGCAGTTCAGTTGCTGCTGAATATCATCAGCACTTTAAGCCAACGCCTGCGTGATGCGAACACGCGACTGGCGTTATAACAGTTGCATTGAATGCCGGATGCGGATTATGCGTATCAGTGTAATAACAGGGGTTGCGTTTATATTGACGCTGTCAGGTTTCACCGCAGCGCGGGGTGAGGGTACCGTTGTGATCCCTGATCCCTGCGAAAAACCCTGCATTACAGAAATCAGCAATGTTCCCTGGCAGGGCCCCGATTTGTCGCCACGGTCAAAGGTTATTTATGGGGAAGATGATCGTATTGATGTTTATCAAGAAACGGATGAATTGCGTCTGCAATGGGCAGCGTCTACCTGCGCTCTGATCGGTACGACCCGACTTACCCAGAATCAGGATGGTTCGTGGACCCTTTCTTCGCCTGCCACATATTCGCGCTTCGGAGTGTCTGCCTGCGATGGCGAGCCTTTCGGCGACCAGCCCACTGCGGCGTCTTGCACGGGCTTTATGGTGAGCGACGATTTGATTGTTACCGCCGGTCATTGCTACAGCACCAGCTCTCTGTCCACAGTGCGCTTTGTTTTCGGCTTTTGGATGGAGGACAGCGTAACACCACGTCTAAACTTCCTGGAGAGCGAAGTGTACCAGGGCATTGAGGTCGTCAGTTATGCCTCGACAGGTGAATTCGACCATTCTGTGGTTCGCGTAGACCGACCTATTACCGCGCCGGGCGCAAGCGCGTTTATCGTGCGGCGCGAGGGAACCATTCAGCCGGGAGAATATGTGGGCGTCATTGGCCATCCTTCCGGTCTTCCCATGAAAATTGCCTTTGGCGATACCTATGTGCGTTCGTCAAGCGCCACGGGATATTTTGTGGCTAACCTGGACACCTACGGCGGTAACTCCGGTTCACCGGTAATTAACGCTACCACAGGCATGCTTGAGGGCATACTTGTCCGCGGCGCCACCGACTTTATTCTGGATAGCGTAAACAGTTGCTTTCGCAGCAATGTGTACAGCAACACGGAGGGACGCGGCGAGGATGTAACAAAGGCGACGGTTTTTGCGCCCTACGTTCCGGGACAAGGCGGTTACTCAGGAGTGCTCAGGATCGATGCCGATTATTATTTTTGCAATGACACCATGCGGGTTACTGTTGTTGATGCCGACCTTGAAGGAGAAGCATCTATCGCTGTGGCCGTTACCACCCTTCTCGGCGATGCTGAAACTGTAACCCTGAACGCCACCGCTCCAATGTCCAGCGAATTTATTGCGACCATATCGTTGCAAACCGGAAACCCGATTCAGGGGTCCGGAACGCTTGAAATAAACCATGACGACGTTATTACTGTCCTGTACTTTGATGCCGCTAGCGAAACGGGACTGCCCGTAAACCGCACCGCGCAGGCAAGTGTGGACTGCGTTGCTCCCGAAATTCTAAACGTGGAAGTTTCCTATATCAGCGGCACCCAGGCGCAGATTCTGGTTACCACTGATGAAGAAGCCTATATCTCGGTTTACTTCGGAGAAAGCTGTGGCGACCTTCCCTATGTATTTGATTCACTTTGGCAAACTGACCATACGGTCAATCTGGGAACCCTTTACCCGGACACAAAATACTATTTTGCCATCGCCGCAGAGGACCGCACTGGAAACGATGCCTATGCAGATAATGGCGGCGCGTGCTATTATTTTTACACTTACACCAGATTAGATTATTTTACCGAATTCTTTTCCATCTCAAATTCCCTTGATCTTGAGTACACACAGACAACGTTCATGCCCGTGGATCACCCCAACTATTATGAGGCATGCACCAAAACGGTCTCGGAATTTCCAGTTTCACCTGGCGGCGAAATTATCGCTCCCGGCGATGATGGCTTCGTGGAGATTCCCTTTACTCATGGCGCGCCCATCGCTTTTTATAGCACGAACTACGACCGCATGTATGTCGGCAGCAATGGCTATATTACCTTTGGCATGGGAGATGTTGTGTATCAGCCCCAGTACAGTCTTCATTTCCAACTTCCGCGCATCTCAGGGCTCATGTGCGACTTGAATCCTGCGCGACGGGGGACTGTATATTTCGACCGCATCAGCGACCGCTATGTAGTCAGCTTTGTGGGCGTACCGGTATACAGCAATACAAACCAGTATCCCCCCGAAAATAGCCACACGTTTCAGGTAGAACTGTTCTTTACCGGTGCCATCAGAATAACCTGGCTGGATTTGTTTACAGCTAATGCTGTTGCCGGACTGTCTGCCGGATTGGGTGTTCCCAATGACTTTGTCTCGCAGGACCTGACTGGCCTGACTGATTGCAGCAGCATGGTTTTCGAAGGGGAATACCACAGTGCCGACACTGATCAAGACTGGCACATATCACTCACAGAACTGATGCGCGTGGTACAGTTCTACAATGTGGGCCAGTACCACTGCAACGCGGAATTTACGGACGGCTATGATGCCGGCGACGGCGACAAAAACTGCACGCCCCATAAGAGCGATTATGCGCCCGCCGACTGGCAGATAAACCTCAGCGAATTGATCCGCCTCATCCAACTGTACAATGCTGGCGGATACCGTCCGGATGATGCCGCCGAAGATGGGTATAGGCCGCTCCCCTGATTATTTCCGCAGATATTGCGGACAACGTCCCTGCAAACTGTTTTCTTTCCTCCGTGCAGGTGTAGTATCCTTATAAAAGGTTGATAGGCCCCAAAATCATAAAGGAGTTGCCATGCGTCCCCACATTTCTCACTACCTCTTTCTTGTCGCTGCATTTTGTGTATGTTCGCTGTTTGCTTTTCAAGGCTATAGTTCGGACTATCCGGGAGAGGTATCGGAGTGGCAGGGATTTGCCCGGCATGTATTCGATGTCAATGAGCGAACCTGCACCCTGGTCGTCCCTGCGACGCCTGCCGAAGGCCGTCCCTGGGTGTTGTATGCGAGTACGCTTGAAAAGGATAACGACATTGCACGGATATTGCTTGACAAGGGATTTCATGTCGCGTATATGGATGTTGCCAAATTCTATGGCAATAGCGACGGGGTGGCGAATTGGGATGCCTTTTATGCCTGGGCACGGGAAACGCTTCAACTGGCGGAAAAGGCCGTGCTTGCCGGCACCGCACAAGGCACGTTGTTGATTTACAACTGGGCGGCTGCAAATCCGGACAAGGCGGCATGCATCTATGTGGAACTGCCCTGGCTGCAGGTGGATACGGCCCTTGCACAGGACGATGCCGCAAAGGAACTCATGACGGCAGCCCTCCGCGCCAACGGCAGCGAAGGAAAGCCCCTTGCGCTTACGGTACAGGCGGACGCCGTCGGCAAGGCGATGGTGCCTGTCATTCACGTTTATGGCGAACGCAGGCCGGGCGCTGTTCCCGATAAGAGCATCGAACAGTTCTATGCCGCCTATCGCCTGGCGGGAAAAGGAAAATTCCAAAGCATCACCCGGACGACAGGCAGCGACGAGGATAAAATGGACCGTGCCATTGCGCCGCTCCTCTTTATTTTGAAACACACAGGACAAGTATCAGGCGCTCCTGTGGACACGCCCATCGCAGGCATGGAACACTGGAAGGTGGCGGAGTTTGCTGGCGGAACGGACGTGTTTGTGCTGGACGACGTGCTGGTCATTGAAGAAGGCAATGAGATGACCGGCGTGGTCTACGCCAAAGAACCCATCCGCATGAATTATGAAATCACGCTCGACGCCATGCGCCTTGCGGGCGGCGACTTTTTCTGTGGCCTCACTGCGCCCTTTGAAGATACCCATTTCAGCCTGGTAGTGGGGGGCTGGGGCGGCACCTGCGTGGGCATTTCCAGCCTGAACTGGCTCGACGCCTACCACAACGAAACCGCCGTGTTCCGCAGTTTTGAAGACCACCGCTGGTACCGCATCCGCCTGCGCGTGACCCCGGGAAACATCAAGGCATGGATAGACGGCAAGGAAACAGTCAACGTGGACGTGAACAAAGAGGACGTGGACATCCGCTGGGAAATGTCCCCCACGGTACCCCTCGGCATTGCCACCTGGTGCACCACCGGCGCCATCAGGAATTTTTCGGTGCGGGCACTGGAGTAAAATCCCTTGGGACGGGTTCTGAAGATATTAAACCTTTTCAGGATGACAAAGAATCTATAGCCCTGACAAGGTCGGGAATGTTCTGACTTGCTGTAAGCCATACGACATGCATGTCTGCTGTGGCATAACCATGAATAAGGCGGTCTCGCATTCTTGCAATTGCATTCCAAGGAATCTGTGTGTTTTCATCGCGGAATTTCTGGGACAGGCGCTTGGTTGCTTCACCAATAATCATGATCTGATGTTGTACTGCTTTTGTCATCAAGAAACTGTTGCTCATTCATACTCTCAATAAAAGAGGCCACTAACTCGGCTGCTTGCTGTATATCAAGCAAATAGGCTTTGTTATCATGATGAGACATACACAGGCTCAACATTTTTCAGGATGGCATTGCGTCTAATCCAATTGGGGGATGATTCAACGGCTTGTTTACTGATGAGGTCCACGGGCCGGCCTAGCATGGATTCGAGATCGATTTCCATCTGGGCTTCGTCAAGAAGGGACACGTTTGCATCAGGAGCATACACCACCAGAAAATCCAGATCGCTTTCCGGACCGAAATCATCGCGTAATGCCGAACCAAAGAGGTCCATCTCGCTGATATGCCACCGCACACAAAAATCAGCGATTTTTCTTTTATCGCTATCTGAAAGAATTATCAT
Source organism: uncultured Nitrospirales bacterium (assembly GCA_964493075.1). Lineage (GTDB taxonomy): Bacteria > Hydrogenedentota > Hydrogenedentia > Hydrogenedentales > CAITNO01 > SLFT01. Next base: position 8,317 of record CAZBNU010000128.1, read on the forward strand.
AGCCTTTTCCTGTATTCAATATAACACATAATGCAGGATTTGCAAAAGTGTTCAGGACGCTTCCGGCAGAATCACTTCGTAGCTGCGGTATTTTTTATCCGGCGCACGGTACAGGGTAAGCCGCACGGCGGTAACGCCATCGGCGTCGGTGAAGGTCTTCAAGTCCAGGGACAGCTCGGCGGCAAACATGGGCCCGATGACTATGGGCCCGTACAGGTGCGCCGGAACGTCTTTGTATTCCCAGAGTGTTTCCGGTGTGGCGGGACGCACGGTCTGCCCGTCTTTGCCGACCAATTCCAGTAGCACGCCATAGTGGGTTACATTTTCAACGGGCAGTCCGCCGCCGTTATAGGGCGCATTTAACAGGATGGAGTCGCGCATGGTGTTGGTGCATGTAACCCGCAGCACCCCATTGTCCATCGGCGTTATCTGCAGTTCAACGGTACCCCGGAAAAACACATAGTACAATGCCGTGGCAATTACGGTTGCACATAATATTGCCGCAATGGACATGGCAATACGGTCGGAGCGGTCTGTCCTGCCCATGAATGCCTGCGCGGCTTTCTGGTGGACAGATTCTTTTGATGATTTACCTGCCTCAGGAGCGGATGCCTCGCCTTGGAGCCGTTCCAATGCCTGGGCGTACTTGAAAAGGGGCAATACCGGCAGCGGTAGTTCCTCCTGGCCATGTAGAATGCGAAGCAAGCGGGCTGCGTGGTCAATGGTGGCGCGTGCGCCCTCCATCTGCATGGCAAGCGCCTGTCCTTCGGTGTTGGCGGCCTGTGCCGTTTTTTTGCCTGCGCCTGCCGCCGTAGCGAGTTCGGCCCGCTGTTGCTGTAAACCTTTGATGGCTTCCGCCGCCTTGTCGGAAATTTCCCCTATACGGGATACCAGTCTATCCACGGCCTCATGGGCAAGGGCGGCTTGTGTTTTGGCATATTCGCGGGGCGGCTGCGTGAGACCCTGCGGCAGTTCTTCGGCGGCAACCGTCTCCTGCGCAGCGAGCCGTCCCGCTTTCCGCAACCAGCCTATGGCCAGAATGGCCTGTTGTTCCAGAGAGGTATCAGTCACGCTTTTCACTGTAGCGCAGCGCAGCCCCTATGAAATCACGGAACAGGGGTTGCGGATGCAGTGGCTTGCTCTTGAATTCGGGGTGGAACTGTCCCGCACAGAACCACGGATGACCTTCCAGTTCCATGATTTCCACCAGATCGTGATCGCCTTTGGGATGGGTGCCGCTGACAATCATGCCCGCCTTGACCAAGGCGTCCAGGTATTCGTTGTTAAACTCGTAACGATGCCGATGTCGTTCATAGATGGTATCAGCGCCATAGGCGGCATGGGCCTTTGTCCCCTGTTTCAGGTCGCAGCGATATTGTCCCAGGCGCATGGTGCCGCCCATGTCCTTAATGCCGCGCTGTTCGGACAGCAGCGAAATCACAGGGTGCGGCGTGTCCGGCGTAAATTCCGTGGAGGCAGCATCTTTCAGTCCCGCCTTATGACGAGCCAGTTCAATCACGGCAATCTGCATCCCCAGACATATCCCAAAGTAGGGGACGTTGTTCTCACGGGCATACTGGGCCGCCGACACTTTGCCCTCAATACCGCGTCCCCCGAATCCCGGACCTACAAGAATACCGTCGAATTCCTTAAAGGCATCGGCAATAGTATCCATCTGTTCCAGTTTTTCCGAATCCACCCAGGTCAGTTTCACCTTGCAGTCATTGTGAATGCCCGCATGTACAAAGGCCTCGTTAATGCTCTTGTAGGCGTCGTCATGGCCTACGTATTTGCCCACTGCCGCGATACGCACCGTCTTTTCGGCGGCCTGCATACGTTCCACCATGGCGCTCCATTCGGCTACATCGCTGTCGGGCGCGTCAATGCCCAGGATGCGAAGCGCAATATCGTCCAGTCCCTGGCGCTTGAAATTCAGGGGAATGGCGTACAGGGGCGATATATCTTCGGCATTGATAATGGCGTCATTGACAACATTGCAGAACAATGCCACCTTTCGGCGTTCCTCTGCGGCCATGGTATATTTCCCCGTGCGGCACACAATGATGTCCGGTTGCAGACCCACATCACGCAGGGCGCGCACGCTGTGTTGCGTTGGCTTGGTTTTCAATTCACCTGACGCCTCAATAAAGGGCACCAGCGTTACATGAATGCAGCAGCAATTTTCCGGGCCCACATCCAGCCGGTACTGGCGTAATGCCTCGAGAAAGGGTTGGCTTTCAATATCGCCGACAGTGCCGCCAATCTCAATAATGGCGACATCCACCGGGTCTTCCTCGGCGGTCAGGGCGCGTATCCGCGACTTGATCTCGTCCGTGATGTGGGGAATGACCTGTACGGTCTTGCCCAGAAATTCGCCGCGTCGTTCCTTTTGGATGACGGTGTTGTAGACTGCGCCTGTAGTGGCATTACTCTTCTGGGATAACTTCGCCGAGGTAAAGCGCTCGTAATGACCCAGGTCAAGATCGGTCTCCGCGCCGTCGTCTGTGACAAACACCTCGCCGTGTTCATAGGGGTTCATAGTGCCCGGATCCACGTTAATATACGGGTCCATTTTCATCATGGCAATGCGTAGTCCCCGAGACTCCAGCAACATGCCGAGGCTGGCCGATACAATGCCTTTGCCTACGGACGAAACCACACCGCCTGTCGTAAACACATACTTGGTCATGAATAAACTTCCTCCCTGAATAACGCCATGCACTGGCAGATTGATTTTTTGGACCCAAAAATATAAACCCTGCTGAACACAGGGGAATAGGCCGCTATGGTCTTCAACAGCGCCGACAGGTCGTCATGAAAGCAAACGCGATTACGTCGCTCCCACACTGCAAACATCCATATCTGCTCTGCAAAAATCATGCGTAATTTCCCGGTTGCGGCGTAAAAATAGCCGTACCACATACAGGTTCAGCGCTTAAAATTGCTTGAGGAGCAGGGAAGGGGGGACCCGTCTCTCAACGGGATTGTATCCTACCACAACCCATAGTAGGGATACAATTTTTCTCAACATCCCATTGGGGTATTGAAAACAAAGGCT
>CAZBNU010000129.1:0-7374 GCA_964493075.1 uncultured Nitrospirales bacterium
AGATGAAATATCACTTCGCCTACTATACCATCGAGAGAGTAAAACGTTTCATAAAATAGTATCGGTTGACCCCAATTTATGGTGTTATCAATTTTTCTTTGTGTATATGTAGTAGTGAGCCCCCGTTTTCCGTTAGAATATGCACAAGGGGACGCACGGATAGCTAAGGGGAAATTCTGGAGTAGCACCATGTTGCTGACCGATTACAATCGCGACCTGGTTATTGAGATGTTGATGGAAGCGGAAGTCGCCCTCTCCAATAACCTGATGTCGTTCTGGACACATAACACCTGGGACATTGAATACGGTGGTTTTCTAACCCGGCTGGATCGGCGGGGCAAACTGTTCGATGCCAGCGAAAAGGTGTTGATGATGCAGGTGCGCATGATCAGCAGTCTGGCTGCCGCGCACCGCTTCGGTCTGACGGATTACGGCTATCTGGACCTGGCGGACCGGGGCTTTGATTACCTGGTGAATACCTTCTGGGATAAGGAAAACGGCGGCTTCCATTATTCAGTGGAGCGGGATGGTACGCCAAAATCGAAGCGTAAGAATACGGACTTTCACGGCTATGCCATGACCGGACTGGTGGAATACTACCTGGCGTCGGGTAAAGAAGAAGCGCTGGAGTGGGCCGACCGCGTATTTGACTTGCTGTTGGACAAGGCGGCTGATCGGGATATGGGATTTATGGAGGATTTTGATGGCAGCGACTGGCTGGTACTCAATGCCGATCAAATGCGCTTGAGCGATCAAAAGGGGATCAAAACCATTGACATGCATGCCAATGTACTTGAAGGTATGATGTATCTTGCTGGCGCAACCGATGCAGACAAACATAAAAACGCCCTTTTTCGACTGCTTGATCTAATCTGCATCATGGGCATCCATCTCGACTACGGCTGCACAGTCACCGCATTCGACGCTGATTGGAACCCGGTGGGGGATTCCCAGGGGCGAATGACCACCTCCTATGGACTTAACGTAGAACTGGCTTGGTTTATCTGGCAGGCGGCGTCTGTGCTGAAAGAAGAAAATGAAATGTACCACACCACAGCGCTCCGGCTGGTGGACCATGCTCTGGAATTTGGGTTTGACAAGGATCGTGGGGGACTTGCGGCCTTTGGCCCCGTCACGGGGCATGTTCTTGGTGCGGAGGAACTGGGCGAAGAGCGCCTGCTGAAATCCTGGTGGGCGCAGGCAGAACTATTAAACGCCCTGTGTGATGCCTGCAGGCGCACTGGTGATATTAAATACTTTAAAGCACTTGTTAAAACCTTCGACTGGATACAGAATTTCCAGATGGACCACGAATACGGCGACTGGTATCAGGATACCTGTTGGCGCACGGGGCAACCGGTAACCACGGACAAGGGCGGCGAATTCAAAACTGCCTTCCACGCAGGCCGCGCCCTGATCCGCGCCATCAACGCCTTCCGCGAATGGGTGTAAGTTGAATTAATGATGTTGACAAGAACCCATTTGGGCATCTGTCTTCTGCCTAATTGCCTTGGTTTCGCATCTGTAAAACATAGTAATTGATTTTGGGATATGGGAGTTATGGGACGAATGAGGCCCATGAAATTGGAAAGTCATAGGCCAAGAATAGGAGTGTATGTCCCATACGTCCCATAAGTCCTATAACTCCCATGCACAACCTTGGAGAATGCTCATGAATCGCCGAGAAATGCTGCTGACTACCACCTTGGGTGGTGTGGGTGCCGCCTTGGGAAAAGCCGCCGCCCAACCTGTCTCCGAACAGCCAGACAGCGCCACTGAAATCACGTGGTCGCGCAGGGTGCCGGTGCGGTGGGAGGCGGACGTCGCTGTTATCGGCGGCGGCATGGCGGGGGTAGGCGCTGCGGCTGCTGCGGCACGGTCAGGCGCAAAAGTGCTTCTCATTGAACGCTTCGCCATTACAGGCGGTATGCTTACTGTGGGCGGTGTTGCCAATTTTTGTGGCGAAATGGAAGGGCAGGGTGAGGTCTTCGATGAAGTGGTTGCCGGACTGCGCGCCTTCAACGCCATCGGCCACGGACGAGACTCTGTATTCCATTATGAAACCCTGGCCATTGTGCTCCAAGAATTACTTCTGAAACGGAATGTAAAAATGTTGCTTCATACCCGCTTTGTGGATGTGCATGAAAAGGACGGGCATATCCGGGAACTGATTGTCTGTGGCAAGAGTGGTCCGGAAGCCGTGCGTGCCAGGCAGTTCATTGATTGCAGCGGTGAAGCAGATGTTGCTCGCGCCACTGGTTTTGAAGTTATGAAAGGGCGACCAGAAGATGGGATGCAACTGCCCATGTCCATGATGTATTTTGTGCGTCATCTTACAGAAGCCGTGCCAGGACCATTGTTGCCTGGAGGCTGGTTCGATCCCGTTCGCAAAGAAGACGACCTTCCCATGACCAGTGTATGGCCGGACGGACCAGGCGGCAATGCCATCAAGATCAAGGTTCCCATGTTCGACGCCACCGATACGGAAAGTATGACCGCTGCCGAAATTCAGGGACGCAGACGGATGTGGGAAGTGATGGACTATCATCAGCGCGTGGAAAAAAAACCGTGGATACTCGACCATTGCAGCCCCATCATCGGCACGCGGGAAGGCGCGCGCGTGGTGGGCGATTACGTTTTGCAGGTGGACGACCTGCGTGCCGGACGCGCCTTCGACGACGGCATTGCAAGGGGCACGTTCTACCTTGACGGCCACAAGCCTGACGACGACAAGCGCACCTATATTCTTCCGAAAGATGAACTCGATGTGCCGCCCTACCAGATTCCTCTGCGTTGCCTGATTGCGAAGGACGGCACAAACCTGCTCATGGCGGGACGGTGTTTTTCAGGAGATCAACTTGCCTTGTCATCGGCGCGGGTCAGCACCACTGCCTGCATGATGGGTCAGGCCGCTGGCATTGCCGCTGCACTGGCAGCGCAAAACAACTGCCCCCCACGCAGCATTGATCCTGCGGAAGTACGTAAAATCGTGCTGGAACGCGGCGCAAATCTCACGGTATAGACCTTTCTTGCAGGAGTGATTCTCACGAATGCATATCACTTCAAATGCTTTGTAATAAACATTGTGAATACGCTACTTTTTTTGTGGTATAATTTCATTATCGCTGTGGTGTCTCAGCGTAGCAGGGATGTGTGAAGGTGTTCCGATGGTAGAACGCATTCAGGCGGCTCCGAGGCAGAACGGAAAACGGGAGTCACAGAGATTAGGTTCTGGGCGCTCCACAGGCAAGGATTGGCGGGCAGCGACGCCGGAAATTAAAGGGGATTTGCAGGTGGCAAAGATTTTATGTGTTGATACGGACCGGCATTTCGGTAGTTTTGTGTGCGCGCACCTGAAAGATGCGGGGCATTCCTGTATGCTGGACAGCCGGGGCGACCGTGTAATCAGAATGATCGAGCAACACGGCATTGACCTGATCATTGCAGAGGTAATGCTCCCGGATGTGTGTGGTTTCGAAATTTGCCGCCGCATTCGCGCTCATGCCGAACTATTCACCCTGCCCATCATCCTGATGTCTTCCATGGCTTCACAAAGTGAAATCGCTCATGGTCTTGCGCAAGGCGCTGACGATTATCTGGCAAAACCTTTTGACACTAAAACGCTTGTCGCCCGCGTAACGGAGCAGTTGAAGGCTGCCCACCATGCAGCGGAGCCGGACCCTGCAACAGGACTGGCCAGCGCCAAAATGATCAAGGCCGTGATTCAGCGCAACATTACGCAAAAGATCCCATTCGCCACCGCCTATATCGAAATGGATAATATCGCGGAATTCGGCAAGTTTGCTGGCGATGCCCACAGAGACAAAGCGTTAAGGCATATTGCGCGCATTCTCGACAGATATGGCAAGTTGCTGGAATCCCCCCGCTTTAAAACAGCACACATGGGACTTGGGCATTTTGTGTGCGTAATGGAACCGGACAGTGTTGTTCCCTATTGTGAACGTGTTGCCGAAAGTTGGGAAAAGCATCTGCCCGATTTTTATGATTTGGTAGGCCTTAAAATGCCAAAAACAGCCGCCGCTATTGCAAGTTCAAGGGCAGTGCCGCTGTTAAAATTGATCATCTGTGCTACCAACAGCGAATTGTCCGGTGCTGATTCTGTCAAGGAATACTTTGATGTGCTGGCACAACTGCGCAAAAAGGCCGTCGCACAAGGGGATACGGGAATTTACCTTGACCACCGCAAGACGCGAAAAAAAAGGCAGGCGGCGTCATAATCTACAGACACTACACGTCACGGTGCAGGCGTTTTTGGGTGTCGGCAATCACCACATCAAGAATCTCATTTAACGAGGTTTTCGGTACATAACCGATGGCCTCGTTAATTTTTTTCAGGCAGGGCTCGCGATGGCGCATATCCTCGTAACCGGGACCATAGGCTTGATCATAGGGCACGTACCGTATGGTCGAAGCACTACCCGAACGCTCAATGACCCGTTGCGCTAATTCCTCCATGCTGACCGGCTCATTGTTTCCGATGTTGTAGACCTCTCCGAGAAGATCGCAACGATCCATCAGCGTCATAATCGCTGGCGCCACATCGCCCACGTAGGCGAAACACCGCGTCTGTTTGCCGTCTCCGTATACGGTCACCGGCTCGTTCAGCAGCGCCTGCCGCGCAAAGGTGGGAATAACCATGCCATACCGTCCGGTCTGACGCGGCCCCACCGTGTTAAACAGGCGTGTGACAACAACAGGATGCCGTTTTTCGTGCCAGTACGCCAATGCCAGAAATTCATCTATGGCTTTTGACGCCGCATAGCACCAGCGATGGCGATGTGTGGGGCCGATAACGCAATCGTCATTCTCGTTAAATAATGGATTGGCGCTTTTGCCATAAACCTCACTTGTGGAAGTAATCAAAAGGCGCCGTCGGTAGCGGCAGGTCTCTTCAAGAATGGTCTCTGTACCCTGTATATTATTCAAAATGGTGCGGATAGGGTGGTCCACCACCAACTGTACGCCCACGGTGGCCGCGAGATGAAAGACTACATCCACCTCGCGCACCAAATCGCGCACAATCTGTTGGTTCAAGGTGCTATCAATGATGCAGGTGATATCCGGCATGTGTTCGATATTCTCAAAACGCCCTGTACTCAGATCGTCAAGCACAAAAACCTTGTCGCCCCGAGCCGTCAACAACTCGCACAGATGTGACCCGATAAATCCGGCACCGCCGGTAACCAATACGCGCATGTATTTCTCCCATCTTGCAGCATGTTTCTAAAAAAAGTGAGTATCTCGTCGAATAAACCCCTGTAATAATACTCGCATTCACGGACGCAGGGCAAAACGATATGTTTGTTCAGCGCCGCAAGGCTCTTGCAGAAGAGCCGTCAAATTATCTTTCGGCATACAATCACGGCGCGGGCTGCTCTGTACCGCGGGATACGGTTGCATGAATTACACCTTCTTCATCGAACCAGATCGGGTCCAGGGCAAGAAAGCGAGTAAAGTTGATGTCTGTATTTTTCTTCTGATGATACACCATCCACAAACCGCCGCGGGGACCCTCAATCACACAGTGATGCCCCGGCCCAAAAACGGTTTCGGTTCGTTTAACAATAGGGTTTCCTGGATATTTTGTAAAGGGGCCCTTAGGAGAATCAGCCGTGGCATAGCCAATGGCATAGCCGGGCCCATCTGCACCACTGCCGGAATACATCAGGTAATACACCCCGTTCCGCTTGATCATCCACGGCGCTTCCGCCACAAAACCATGTGCCCGTTCCCAGGGTGCTTCAGGTGTAATGATCAAATGGGACTCCCCCTTTTTCTGCAAAGGGTCTTTCATTGCCTGTACCCGGATACGGTTCCCGGGCTCGGCGAATATCTCGGTATAATACAGATATAATTCCCCGTCATCGTCCCTGAACAAATGGGCATCAATGGCATTATCCGCCAAAATACACCGGTCTTCAAAGGGACCCAGAGGCGACTCCGAAACGGCAACACCCACTTGTTTGTGGCGCAAAGGCCCTATGGTGTAATACAAATAAAACTTCCCGTCACCGGACGCGTGATGAAAGACGTCCGGCGCCCAGAGTCCACCCCGCGAATCTTCAAAACATTTACCTTTATGCTCCCAGTGCAGCAGGTCCGACGAGGTGAATACATCATAATGGGTGCCGCCCCATGTCGGGTAGAGATAGTACGACCCTTCATAGCGGATTACATGAGGGTCGGCAGCCTTAATATCCATGATGGGATTGGTGTATGTTAGTGCTTGCGAATTGTCATGATCATTCCCCGCTGCCTGCAACGATGCCAACAGAACGAAAACCATCATAAACAGGGATGAAAAGGTGTTGAATACTTTACACATCATCCCTTCCATCTCCTTTATCAATGTGAAACAAAGGCGAATCACGTTCCAGCCAGTTCATAGTTCACCGGTGTGCCATGCCAGCCCGCCCAGCGCTTCTCCCAATACAGGTTGTGAAGTTGAACTGAGACCTCTCCCGCACCACCGTGTTCACAGACGGGTTTCCCGTTCACGCTGCGTACCGGCATGATACTGCCTGCAGTGGTGGTCATGAACACATCATCAGCGACCTGCAGTTCGTCTGTATGAATCTGACGTGAAACAACTGGTATGCCGAGCTCCTTGCACAGGTCGAAAACACTCTGCCGGGTGAGCCCTTCCAGACATCCCATATCCGGCGTTACCACCGTGCCGTCAATAACGGCGAAGATGTTCGCGCCGGTCGCTTCCGCAAGATAGCCGTCCGCATCTGTAAGCACCGCCCATTCTGCACCACGATCGCCCGCCTCGAACAACGCCATCTGCATGTCGAGCCAATGGAAGTTCTTTGCACGGGGATCAACGGAACGGGACGGGATGCGGATATGGTTTTTGCTGACGATAAGGTCCACGCCCCGCGCCCGCTGTTCATCGTCGAACATAAACACGAAAGGAATGGCCATGCCGTAAAACCGGTTATCGAATTTCGCCGGGTCCACCATTTCGTTGCGGCCCATGGGCGGCATGCCCCGCGTAACCGTCCACCACACATAGGCATCCTTCAAGCCAGACCGCGCCACCAGCCCATGCAATATGTCCGCTTCCTGATCCCGGTTATATGGATTCTTTACGCGAATGGTTTCACAGGCTTTCGCAAAACGCGCCTGATGCTCCTTTAGCCGGAAAAACATGCCCCGGCTCACACTGACCACATCATACACCGCATCCGCATGAAAGAAGCCAGCATCCCAAAAAGGAATGCTCGCCTCAAACACCGGGCAGAAATGATCCGCCACATACGCCGCACCAAAAGCATACTCCGGTTCGCAAGGCTGCTGCTGATGCTCCGAATGGGTCAGCATGATTTCATGGGCATGAATCAGTTCCAT
>CAZBNU010000129.1:7474-11294 GCA_964493075.1 uncultured Nitrospirales bacterium
TCAGACAGGATGACAGGATAAACAGGATAAATAATTTCCCATCCTGTAAATCCTGTTATCCTGTCCAATACTCTTTCTTATTTTCCTGCAGGTATCTTTATCATTGTCACGCTGTAGGGCGCCAGTTCAATCTTTCCATCCTTAACGGCTATTTCAATATCCTGTATGGCGACGTTGTTCTTGTTGGTTTCGTCGTTGTAGGCATTGGCGTCATCGTTTTGGATTGTCCAGCCGGAGACGCTTTCGGGTAGCGTAATGCCCTGCGTTTCCAGCGTAACGGTTACTGCTTTGCCCGCGGTGTTTACTGCGGCCAGGGTCAACACACTCCTGTCTTCCGTCCAGGCCGCGGCGACATCCACGTCTTTCATGGATTCTTTCACAGCAACCGGGATAGTGCCGAAATGCTGCCGATAGAGTTTCAGCACCTGACCGGTAGTTTCCAGCCAGGCATCTGTCCGAGTGGTCTTGATGGCGCCGATAACGTTGACCGTCTGTGCGTAGTTCGCCATGAAATAGAGATCGCTGTTGCGGAACATGGCATGCAACGCGGCGGCACAGCCCAGCGCGTCCCGCTGGAAATAACGTGTGCCCAGTTCGCCATAGAGGTACGGGCCGTACCAGTAGTTCCATTCGTCCAACGCGATACGGATGTCCTTCTCTTTCAGACCGGCAATGTCCTTGCGGTAGGTGCGGTGGGTATCCGCCAGTTTTTCGATCTGATCCACAGCTACTTGCACATGGGTGGTAACATTGTTTTTGTGCTGCCAGTACAAATGTTCACTGAGCAGTTCCATGTGATCCGAGCAATGGGTCAGCATGGTCTCGCTCCATTTACCCGCGGCGCCCACGCCGATGCACTGCGCTTCCGGCGATACGGCGCGTATGGCGTCCACCATGGCATTGTGCTTCTGCACATAGTCTTCCAGCGGCATGTGTCCCAACTGCCAGTCGCCGTACATCTCGTTGCCCACCGCCCACCATTTGGCGTTCCAGGGTTCCGTCCGTCCATTTGCAGCGCGCTTCGCGCCTTCGGTAGTGTCCGCAGCCCCGGTGATGTATTCCACTTCCGCCGCTGCTGATGCCACATCGCCCAATCCCGTATTGAGCGCAATAAACGGTTCCGTGTTAATCAGTTCACAGAAGTGCAGGTATTCATGAATACCCACATCGTTATGTTCCACCCCTGTCCAGGCAGGATTCTTGCGGGGCGGACGCTGGTCGCGATCACCGATGCCATCGCGCCAGTCATAGCCGCTGACGAAATTGCCGCCCGGCCAGCGGTAGATGGGCGAATCCAGTTCGCGCAGCAACGCAAGTACGTCCTTGCGGAATCCATCCACATTGTCCGACGGCATGAGAGATACCGCACCGATATGCACCGCGCCGCTGCCGAAACAGCGGATGGCGAGTTTGCCGTCTTCCGCGTCTTCCCCGGCAGTAACGGTAAATTCATATTTATTGAACCCATCACCGGGAGTCGCAATGGTTGTTATTCCTTCCGCAGTATCGCTCCACTGAAGCGCCACTTCAACACGGCTGTCACCGGCACTCTTCAGAATGACGTATCCCACATACTCGCGTCCCTTTTCCAGTGCCAGACGCGGATGATAAATGCCCCGGGCTTCTTCCCCTGCAAGGGAAATCACAGGATCATGGTCTCCCACAAAAGGTTCCGTTGTGTTCATGGTAACGGCATCAGAAGGTCCGATAATCTGCCAGGGCGAGGCAATGAGAATTTCATAGGGAATGCCGTGCCCTTCCCAGGATACATCTTTCCCCTTGTGCATGTCCCAGCCCGACTGTTTTCCGTCCACGGGATAGTAGAATTTACGGTCCTCCAGCATCTCCGCCCAGATGCCGCCGTAGATGCATCGTCCCAGGTGTTCAATGAACTGACCATACACATAGGGGGAAATAGGTTCCTGTGTAGCCGCGACATCTATGCGCACGCTGGTATCGGCGGCACAGCCAAAAGATGGCACGAGGAAAATGCCTATAAGAACCACTCCTAGCAGGGGTAGCGGGCTGATTTGAACGATATTCATGATATATCCTTTCTTTTCGGGTTTCTATCTATCAACTCGGACAAACACGGACAAACACAGGCAACATTTTAACATGAATGTCTGTGTTTGTCCGTGTCCGTCTGTGTTCTGTCTAAAAAAAAAGCGCCATTCCGGCTCTTCCTTTAGGAGTAAGGAGTCAGGAAAAACCGGAATGACTTACTTATGTGTACTGGTTTAATACGGTACGAGACCGGTAATCATCCAAACGCCATTTTCTTTGGCGCCCTCAAAAGTGAGGCTGATACCACCGAAACCACCGTCTGCATAGACGGGCGACACGGTGCCCTTATCTCCCTCTATGACGATTTCCGCTTCGGACGTGTCAATCTCGATGCCATCCAGAAAACCCATGTCGTCGGCGTTCTTCAGGTAGGCGAGCAAATCCTTTTTATCGCCCACCACACCGGCATAAAAGGATTCAGAGATGGTCTTTTCAAAGGCATCATAATTCTTCGCCTTGATATTCGCAATGCCTTCCTCCATTTGTTTCTTAATCTGCTCCTCATCGGAGAGACCTTTGGAAGTGGTGGCGCAACCTGCTGCAATCACGAGAACCAGCGCCAGAGACAGTACAATGAATTTTTTCATTCACATTTTCCTTTCGTTAGAACCAAAATTGAAACAACATACAACAAAACTACAGGCGTCAGACTAGATGGTATTCAATGCCTGCAAAAAGATAGACATGCCGTTTGCCGCCAACCCATTCAGCGGCGGTGTGCCGCCTACTTCCTGGTACCGGATAAATTCAACATGGCCGTCCATGTAAAGCACATTGGAACCGCCCGGTACATGGTTGTAGAACTGGGGTGCAGTGGACACATGGTCAAACATGATAAATACGGTGCTTTGTGCCTGAGCGCTGGCGCCGGGATTGTTAATGTCCGTTATCATGAAACGCTCAATCCCTTCCATTAGCCGATATATGGTACTGGAACCGCCATTGCCAAGTCCTTCAGCGCCGGAAGTGGGTGGTTCAAGTCCGGGACCCGTAATATTTTTATCCAGGATCGCCATAATTTTGGCATCGTTTGGATTGGTAATAGCTGCGTCAATCATGTCTGAATTTGCAAAAAGTTGCAGAATCCCTATAATAAACTGAGCGGGACCATCGCTTGCGGTATCAAGATCACCTACGCTGCCGCCCAATGCCTGAAGCGGCCCTACTATGGTACTTATTGGTTCCCTGGGATCATCGTCACTGATGCGATCAAATACATAGCCCGAATACATATAACTCTCGCCCACGGTGTAGGCACATTCACCGCGCCATTTCATATAGGTGATGCAGGAACTGCCATCGTCCAGGGTGGACCGTTCAAGTGCGTCCCCAGCGTCAGGATCAGAAGGGCACCAGGCAATCGCCACATCTGTGAGATATTCAGGATAAATGCTGCTGATTCGCGGACATGCAATAATCCCAAGGCGATCAGTATCATAGACATAGTTATCATTCAGCCAGGGGAAGACGCCGAAATGTATGGGAGGATACTTGCCGCCTTTGGCTTCGTTGGAATACATCTTGAACACCAGCCCCCATTGTTTCAGATTGTTCTGGCAGCTGGATCGCCGCGCCGCCTCGCGTGCGCGCGCCAATGCCGGCAGCAAAATTGCGGCGAGAATACCAATGATGGCAATCACCACCAACAACTCAATCAACGTAAAGCCTCGCTTGTTCATAGTACCTTTCCTACGTTCGAATTGAACACACCCAAAAACAAACCCGCTTAAAATGACCGATATCACAACCTTAC
>CAZBNU010000130.1:0-11232 GCA_964493075.1 uncultured Nitrospirales bacterium
AGGATTTGGGGACTTCCATTTGACGTGGCTAACGGCAATCTGTAGTATAGTGGACTGCCCCAAAACGGCATAATTGGCCTCCTCGAATTGAAGGATCATTCAAATGACAAAAAAGATTTCGGGTTGCGCCTTAGATAAGGAAATGCAACTTTTACAACTGTTCAAAAGCTATGGTGAGGTATTGATTGCCTATTCCGGTGGCGTGGATTCCACGTATATCGCCGATGTGGCTTACGAAGCGCTGGGCGAAAGGGCGCATTTGATCATTGCTGATTCGCCGAGTATTCCACGGCAGGAACTTGAGGACGCCATTGCACTTGCAAAAGAGCGTCACTGGCATCTTATTATCATTGAAACCAGTGAATTTGAGGATAACGATTTTCTGCAAAATGACAAAATGCGCTGCTATTACTGCAAGGGCGCGTTATTCAAAACCATGCGACAATATGCGGACGAAAATAGTATCCCCGTCATCATTTACGGGGAAACGGCGGACGACGGTTCCGACGCCACACGGGTAGGCGTGCTTGCGGCACGGGAAGGAAATGCCAAAGCGCCTTTGGCGCAAGTGGGGTTTACCAAGGATGAAATTCGGGAATGCAGCCGGGCACGGAATCTGCCAACATGGAACAAGCCCTCCTTCGCATGTTTGGCATCCCGTGTACCAACAGGCACAGCCCTCTCCCCCGCTATTCTTCAGAAGATTGAGAAAGCCGAAACGTTGCTGCGTTCTTTGGGCTGCCACCAATATCGCGCACGCCACCACGACACGATATGCCGCATAGAAGTGGCGGAGGCGGATTTCGCCCTGTTGGTGAACGAAGAAATCCGCGTGCAACTTGTGGAGACCATTAAAGGGCTCGGCTATAGATACGTGACCCTTGATCTTTCGGGGTATCACACGGGCAGCACTGCGGGCGAAACCGTTAATACCCGATGCGGCGGGCTGCTCTTACGCGCGCCATTGCCCTGTACAACCCCATTTCAGCGCGTGTCATGTCTGTCTCCGGCTCAGGTTTTCGTAAGCGCAGTTGAGCGCGCTCTTCGGCTTGCTTTGCACGCTCCTCGTCAACATCCTTGCCCGCCTCGTAGGTATCCGCCAGAATAAGTGCTTTGTCCGGACCGACTTCCGCAAAACCGCCGCTTGTGGCGAAGAAATGCTCTTCTCCTGCAGTATCCTTGACAACGATGACTCCCGGGAAAAGGGTGGTCAACAGGGGAGTATGTCCATAGCGAACCGTAAAGACCCCATCTTCACCCGGGCACAAGACCTCTTCGGCCTCAAGCTCAAGTTTGAGTCTTTCCGGGGCGCATATTTCCACGCGAATCGTCTGGCTCATCGTCATTCTGCTTTCTGCATGCGTTCCGCTTTTTCGATTACATCTTCAATGGCGCCGCAGTAGAGGAATGCCGCTTCGGGCAGGTGGTCGTGCTTACCGTCCAAGATTTCCTGGAAGCTGCGGATGGTGTCTTCCACCTTCACGTATTTGCCGGCCATGCCGGTGAACTGTTCAGCCACGAAGAACGGCTGGGAAAGGAAACGCTGTATGCGGCGGGCGCGACCCACCACCTGCTTCTGTTCTTCAGAAAGTTCGTCCATACCGAGGATGGCAATAATATCCTGCAGGTCTTTATACTGCTGCAGGATTTCCTGCACATTACGTGCAATACGATAATGCTTTTCGCCGAGGACACGCGGGTCAAGAATACGGCTGGTAGAATCAAGGGGGTCCACCGCCGGATAAATGCCGAGTTCGGAAATCTGGCGGGACAGCACCGTGGTCGCATCAAGGTGCGCAAAGGTGGTGGCCGGCGCAGGGTCGGTCAAGTCATCAGCAGGCACATATACGGCCTGCACCGAGGTGATGGACCCTTTTTTCGTAGTGGTAATGCGTTCCTGCAATTCACCCATTTCCGTGGCCAGAGTGGGCTGATACCCCACCGCGCTGGGCATACGCCCGAGCAGTGCGGACACTTCGGAACCCGCTTGAGTGAAGCGGAAAATATTATCGATGAAAAGAAGCACGTCCTGGCCCATTTCATCACGGAAATATTCCGCAACGGTAAGGCCGGTAAGCCCTACGCGGGCGCGCGCACCGGGCGGCTCGGTCATCTGTCCATACACCAGCGCCGTCTTGTTAAGTACGCCGGACTCTTTCATTTCCAGCCACAGGTCGTTACCCTCACGGGTACGCTCGCCTACGCCGGAAAACACAGAATAGCCACCGTGCTGCTGGGCTACATTGTTGATAAGTTCCATGATGAGAACGGTTTTGCCTACGCCCGCACCACCGAACAGACCCGTCTTACCGCCCTTGGAATAGGGAGCCAACAGGTCAATGACCTTAAGTCCCGTCTCGAACATTTCGGTCTGGGTCTCAAGTTCATCGAAGTTCGGCGCGGAACGGTGAATGGGCCAGCGTGTTTCCGTTTTGACCTCGCCCATTTCATCTACCGGCTGGCCAATCACATTGATGATGCGCCCCAGCACGGCTTCACCGACCGGCGTGGTAATGAAGGCGCCGGTATCTTTAACTTCGACACCACGCACCAATCCATCCGTGCTTTGCATGGCAACAGTGCGCACGGCATTTTCGCCGAGATGCTGCGCCACTTCGCAAATCAATATGCCCTGCTCTCCGCGATCAATTTCAAGAGCATTATAAACCGGCGGCAATTCGCCCGAGTCGAATTTCACATCCACAACGGGTCCGATAACCTGTGTAACACGACCTGTGTTCATGTTCTCCTCCAATGGGGCGCTCCAGGCGCCCGCGCATATTAGTGTTCGCGCTTCGTGCGCTGATGTTTACAGCGCTTCCGCGCCGCTGACTACTTCTATCAATTCCTTGGTAATGGCATCCTGACGCGCCCGATTATACTTCAGGGTCAGGCGGTCAATGACTTCACCCGCATTGCGCGTGGCGGCATCCATAGCTGTCATGCGCGCACCATGTTCGCTGGCTGCGGATTCAAAAAGAATGCGGTGCATTTGAATGCGAATATGCCGTACCAGCAGGCGTTCGAAAACCTCCTCCTGATCTGGCTCATAAATATAATCCATAGACTGTGTTGCTGCCGCCAACGTATCCTGTTCCGCGCCCTCTTCGGCTTCAGAATCTGGCGCTTCATCAGCTTCCTGTGCAAAAGGCAGTACCCGCTCAAGGGTCACTGACTGCTGCACCGCCGATTTGAATTCGTTATATACGCAGTACACCTCGTCGGTGCCGCCTTTTTTGAAATCTTCCACGATGTCGTCAATAATGTGCGCAGCAGCACGCATGACGGGTCCATCATGAACGCCGATAAACGTGGCTCGCACATTGAGGGCACGTCGCTTCAACAGTTCAACACCTTTGCGGCCCACAATGGTGATCTCCACTTCACGATCGCTAAAACGACTGTTGATGGCGCGCATCAAACCGTTAATGACATTGGCATTAAAGCCGCCGCACAACCCGCGATCAGAGGTAACCACCACAACGCCCACCTTGCCGCCATTGCCCGAACGCAACAGAGGATGGGTCATACCATCTGCACGGGACGCAATGTTATTGACCAACTGCCGCATTTCGAAAGCGTAGGGCCTGGCGCGCATAATGGCTTCCTGAGAACGGCGCAGCTTTGAAGCCGCAACCATTTTCATGGCGCGTGTTATTTTCTGAGTGCTTTTGACGCTGGTAATGCGTCGTTTTATGTCGCGTAATCCTGCCATACTAATCTCGTTTCAGTTACGCATCCACGTCCATTAACTGGCCGCTTCCGCCTTCTGTCGAAGCAGAAATTCATCTGTAAACTTCTTCAGCATTTCATTGACGCGCTTGGTCAACTCTTCATCCATTTCGCCGCGCTGCTCCAGTTCCTTGTAAACATCGGCTGCGCCGGAATCCAAGTGAGCAACCAAATCGCTTTCATAACGGCCTACATTGGAAATTGAAACCTTGTCCAGATATCCCTGGGTGGCTGCGTAAATGATGAATACCTGCTTGACCACCGGCAATGGTTTGTACTGGTCCTGCTTGAGGGTTTCAACGAGGCGCGCGCCACGGTTCAACTGGGACTGTGTTGCCTTGTCGAGGTCACTGCCGAATTGCGCAAAGGCCTCAAGTTCGCGGTATTGCGCCAAATCCAGACGCAGGGAGCCCGCCACCTTTTTCATGGCCTTAATCTGGGCATTACCACCCACACGGGACACGCTGATACCGGCGTTGATGGCCGGACGCACCCCGGAATAGAACAGATTGGCTTCCAGAAAGATCTGGCCGTCTGTAATGGAAATCACGTTGGTGGGGATGTATGCGGACACGTCGCCTGCCTGCGTTTCAATAATGGGAAGGGACGTAAGACTACCACCGCCGTGCTCATCACTCATTTTTGCAGCACGCTCCAGCAAGCGGGAGTGGAGGTAGAAAACGTCGCCGGGATAAGCTTCACGTCCGGGAGGACGACGCAACAGCAGGGATACCTGGCGGTAGGCCTGCGCATGCTTGGATAAATCATCATAGACCAGAAGCGCATGCTTGCCTTTATCGCGGAAGTACTCGCCCATGGCCGTGCCAGAATAAGGCGCGATATATTGCAGGGGCGCTGCTTCAGATGCGGAGGCACTGACCACAATAGTGTATTCCATCGCGCCATTTTCTGTTAATTCCTGCACCACACGCGCCACTGTCGAGCGCTTCTGTCCGATGGCCACATAAATGCAGATGACGCCGTTGCCCTTCTGATTGATAATGGTATCCAGCGCAAGCGCAGTTTTCCCCGTCTGACGGTCACCAATGATCAACTCACGCTGACCTCGGCCAATAGGTGTCATGGAGTCAATGGCTTTAAGCCCGGTCTGCAGGGGTTCCTTCACCGGCTGACGCGCAACGATACCCGGGGCAATGCGTTCCACGGGATAAAATTCGTTGGTTTCGATGGGGCCGCGACCATCAATGGGCACGCCCAACGCATCCACAACACGTCCGATGAGCGCTTCGCCAACGGGGACAGACGCAATGCGTCCGGTGCGTTTGACGGTGTCGCCCTCCATAATCTTTTCATATTCGCCAAACAACACAGTGCCCACATTGTCTTCTTCGAGATTGAGCACCATGCCGCGCACATCATGGGGGAACTCCAGCAGTTCGCTTGCCATCGCCTTTTCGAGGCCGAAAATGCGTGCAATACCGTCACCTGCCTGGATGACCGTACCCACTTCGGCGATCTCGACAGAGGTTTCAAAGTCCGCTATCTGCCGTTTGATGATGTCTGTAATCTCTGTTGCCTGAATCTTCATGTAGTGACTCCTGAGCGATTAAAATCGCGCCATATCCATCAATCGCATCCGTTATGACGCATCCTGCACACGAATGTCATATTCAAGTGCAAATTCGCGCAACCGTTTAATGCGTGTGTGTACGCTTCCATCTATGACGGTGTCGCCCACACGAGCGACAACACCGCCTAAAATATCGGGATTCACTTCCCGCTCCATTCTTACTTCCTTGCCCGACCAAGCCTTCAAGGCCTGCACCAGCCGCTCTTCCTGTTCGGGAGTGGTCTCGGCAGCAGTGGTCACCGTTGCACGCACCCGATTGAGGCGGGCATCTGCCAACATGCTAAATACCACAGCGACATCAGGCAGTAGTTCAATGCGTCCGCGAAGCAACAAGACCTCCGCCAAACGTTTCACCGATTCGCCCATCTCCGCAACTGTCAGCACCTCGTGCAATACTTCACGTCGCTTGTCCAGATCAATAGCTGGGCTGCGCAGCAAGTTATGCAACATGTCAGACTCGGTGAAAATGGCAGCGGCTTCCTTCAGCATCTTCGCAGTGGAATCCAACGCTTCGTCTTCAAGACTGCTGCATAGCCCTTTGGCATATCGTTCGGCGATAAGGTAATTCTTCATGAGGCCTGCTTCTCCAAATCAGCCGTGAACGCATCCACCAACTTCGCCTGCAAGGCATCATTGCTAGCCGCTTTATACCGCTTCAACAGTTCTTCCACTGCATTATCAACCAACTCGGCCTTCGCAGCCATCAGCACGGCATGCTCTTCCTCTGCCTTGCGGTCTTCCAGTTCTCGTTTCATAATTTCAAGACGAAGCTGCTGCTGCTCTTCAAGTTCTTCCGTCTCCCGCGCCAGACGCTCTTCCGCCTCCGACAGAATACGGTTGTCGTCTTCCGCCACGCGCTCAAGTTTTTCAGCAGCAGCACGCTTCCTCTGCGCTGCTGCCTCCCGTGCATTTTTTGCGGCGGCTATTTTGTCACGCAATTCGTGAATCTGATTATCGAGCAGGCGCAACAATGGCGCTTTGCCCAAACGCCAGGCAAGCCAAACCACCAGAAATGCATTGAAATACTTGAAAAAGGCGGTATAAAAATTGCTGCGCCGCCTCTCGCTCTTAAACTCATCCCGGCTCTCATATTCCTCAACAAAATCAATCTGTGCCTGAGTAAAATCTTCCGCGACGCCTGCCATACCAGGCTGATTCAGTTCAGGCCTTTGTACATAGCGCTTGTAGGGCACGCTTTTAACAATCTGGAGATACCGGTCGTGATCCTCTTTGTATTCTTTACGGTAATCACAGCTTAAATCGCCGGGGCCAAGAGTGAAGGCAAACAACATCCAGACGCCAACTGCGACGCTGAAATATAGTTTCAGAAATTTTTTGGTGTCGGCATCCACTATGCGTCACCTCCAAGTCCGAGCTGGCCCATCATGGCATCGGCAATGGCATGGCTCAATTCAGGAAAACTGCCGCGCTGCTGTTCCACAGCGGCCTGCGCTTCTGCTTTAACCCGCGCAGATTCTTCCTGCTGAGTATCGCGCAGCGCAATGCGTTGTTCGTTGTGCGCATCCTGCAAGACACGCAACGAATCAGAGACTTTCTTATGGGCCTTCTGATGGGCAGCAGCCAACGCAGCGGCATACTCATTTTCGATCTGCTCTGCCGCAGTCTGGTCCGTCTGTGCCTGTTCCTTGTTGTCAACGATTTCATGTTCGCGCATATCCATCGTCTTCAACAAAGGACGCAACACCCAACGATCCATCAGCCATAAAAAGCCGAGGAACATCAGCAGCTGCACAACCAATGTAAAATTAAGATCAACCATAAGAGCCTTGTCCTATTGCATCATTTTTCACCCGTGTCAGGCGTTTCGGGATGCGTAAAGGGCTCAACCGCCAACAACAAACAACATCAACAACGCAATAACCAGCGAGTAAATGCCGGTGGACTCAGACACGGCCTGCCCGATAAGCATGGTGCGCGTCAGCAGCCCGGCTTCCTGCGGGTTACGTCCAATGGCTTCACACGCCTTGCCAGCTGCGAATCCTTCGCCCACGCCGGGTCCAATCGCGCCAAAACCCATGCAAATACCAGCGCCAATAAGCGCGCCTGCACGAATCACCGCTTCGGGAGTAATGCCAGCGGCTGCCGCATCTGCCGTTTGAGACGCCATCGCGTTCATGAGCGACATAATTGTCGAAGTATCCATCTGCCTGTAATCCTTTCTTCGTTTACTGTATCACGGCGCCGCCATACGCGGTCCGTCGAATAACCGAAATAAAACCGGCATCGCTGCCGATCACACAAACAATAACAAAAGGGCAATAATCAACCCATAGATGGCGGTGGACTGAGATACGGCCTGGCCGATGAGCATGGTGCGCATGATGAGCGCATCCAGGCGGGGCTTGGCCGCTGAAGCCTGACAGGCGTAGTCGCCTACCATGCCGCTGCCAATGCCGGGGCCGATACCGCCAAAACCTGCGGAAATACCCGCACCCAGCGTGATGGCGAATCCGATGATTCCCATGGGAACATCCGCTGCAAGCAACAACACAAATGCCACCAGCATCCCGAAAATTGCGGGGGTCTGGGACACCGCCTGGGCTATCAACATGGTGCGCAACACCATTGCTGAATTTTCAGGCCACCGTGCAGTGCCATGCACCGCGCCGCTTGCCGTCTGACCGGAACCGATACCAGGGCCAAGCGCCCCAGCACCCATGGCAATGCCTGCACCCACAAAAACGCCAAAAGCCGTCAGAGCGGAATCCGGCGCGGAAACAACGAAAATAAGCATCAGCGAAATAACAATGGCGAAAATGCTGGGCGACTGGGCGACGGCCTGCCCTATCACCATGGACGAGGTGACCGAAGTCGAATAGCGCGGGTTACGGGCAACGCCATCGCAGGCCTTGCCTGCTGGCCAACCGCACCCCAAACCACTGCCGAAACAGCCCAAGCCGATAGAAAGGCCAGCGCCAATCATGGCAGCGCCAAAATAGGCGCCTTCCAGACGGCCCGCAGGCAGAAACAGGATCAGCAGCCCAATCACCAGCGCAAAGATGGAGGGACTCCCGCCAACCGCCTGTCCTATGAGCATGGTGCGCAGCATGAAACTTTGCGTATTCGGCTGACGCATGATGCCTTCGTTGGCCTGACCTGCGGCGATACCCATGCCCACAGCAGCGCCGATGCCGCCCAAACCAAGGGCGAACCCGGCGCCGATGTATCGGCCTAACATTTCCCAAACATGTGGTTCTAGTTCTATCACGACAACCTACTTACCGTAAAGTATATTTCGTTCACAAAACCCAATGGAGAATAATTACTTAAACTCCCGGAAAAACCAGCCTACTTAATGGCCACAGCAATGTATGTCAAGGTGAGCATGGCAAACACAAAAGCATGCACAGTGCCCACAAAGAATACAAAAAACAGATTCATCCCGATAAGCATGGGGCTGAAACTGTAAATAAGCGTAGAGATAACAATCATAATAATACTGCCGCCCAGAATGTTCCCGAAGATACGGAATGAAATGGAAACCACCTTCGCGATTTCACCAATAACATTGAGCGGGAAAAAGAACAGAGCGGACAACTTGCCCATAATGGCAGCGAAGCCCTTGGCATCTTCCTGGGCAAAGAGCGGCCCCAGCAACTCCATAAAATAGCCCAAGGCACCTTTGGCGCGAATACCACACCAAGTCGCCACGAACATACCCAAAAGCCCCAACCCCAGCGTGGTGTTAATATCGGCTGTCGGCTCATTCACGAAACCCATAGGCAGGAAACCCACGCAGTTTGCTACAAGCAGAAACATAAATAATACAAAAATGAGAGGCAAGAATTTGCGATTCTGATCCCGAGTTTCCAATTCCAGCGAACTGGAAACCAAGTCGTCAAACATGCTAACGAATTGTTCGACCACAAATTGCGCACGACCGGGGGTAACCGACAATCTACGAATGGCATAACGACAGAAAGCGAACAATGCTCCCATAACCATGAGAGAGTTCAACAGCGTTAGTATATTGATGCCGTTCATCGGAATTTCTATATCCGTAAACGGTATGTAGTACCACACTAAACGACTACCGATTTGATCCATTTGAATCTTCTTCCTCTTTTGGGAGATCCAGCCCGGTTATACCCAGAATAACCATCGCCAACCGTATCATAAACAACCCGGCGGCAACGGAAAAGAGACCAACGAAGCCCTCTTTGTCCAGCGTATAGCCACGTACCAACACGACGGCGTAAACTGCCAGCCCTGCGACACGCCACTTCATGGGGATGGAATATACCGCATTCCCAAATTGGATTGCAAGTTTTTCCACCTGACGCGCTGTGAACCAAAAAACGATTGCCCCTGCAAGCCCGCCCATGAGCAGACCAACACTGGCCACACGCCCGAATACCGGGTACACAATAATTGCGGCAACAAGCGTCAGCATCAGCGAAATACGCACTGCAAACATACGAAATGTGGGTAAAGGGTTCACGGGAGTTCCTGTTTAATAATTTGCCAGGCGGCAAGAGCGGCAGCGCCGATGCCGACGGGTATCATAATCAAAACAACGATGCCATTGCTACCTACCAGTCGGTCTACATACACGCCCCCCATCACCGAGCCCACAATACACAACGCCATCACCAGCCCCAGCTGGGTGATAATGCCCAACGCCGACCAGGGATTGTCGTTGTGGCGATGCACACGTCGTTGCGGTTCCTTCGGCAAAGCCGGATCCGCCAGATTCACCACGGGTGGGTCTTGGGGTTCTTCGTGATTTGCGTTCGGGTTTGGGTGTGCCATGCGTGTAGCGTATCACAGCGAAACCTGCTTGCGCCAGTTGTGAATAAAGAAACGATCCATGTTGTGCTGGTATTATTGTATGGCTGGGAGTTATGGGAAATATAGGAACGATGGGAAGACTGCTCGAGACATTTGCTTGAGAGTAAGGTGTTACGGTTTACTATGTGCAGATAGTTTATGTAACTTGGAGCAACAATCTTGATACATCGCTTCTTCATCATTCTCATCATAACGGTGCTGTTGTTTTTCAAGCATTATGGGGCCGACCATTTTTTTGACGGTTATTCGTCTGCGTATCCCTTGAATGCCGTAGCAGGAAAAATAAAGACCGTGGAAGGCACCGTGGAAACCTTCGGCCAGACCTTACACACCCATTATCGTCGGCAACGAATCGAATTTGATTCACAGCCCGGCGAACGGGTACCTGCCCTTCTCACGCTGCCTGTAGAAGCGAAAGAACCAATCCCCGTGATCATCCTGCTGCACGGCAGCCATCAAAACAAAACATTTGTGAAGGAAATATGCACGCCCTTTAACGAGGCGGGATTCGCCATGATATGTTACGACCAGTACATGTGCGGGGAACGCAAGGTGAGCGGCGGCGTTCTCAAAACCATGAAGGATCATCGTGACCGCCTACGTAAAACCGTGCATGACACGCAACGCCTGATAGACTACCTGGCAACACGTAAGGATATTGATTCACGGCGTGTCTATCTCACCGGGATAAGTTACGGCGCGATTGCGGGAACTGTGGCGGTTGCCCGTGATAACCGCATCCGTGCCGCAGCGATGGTAGCGGGCGGCGGTAATTT
The DNA here is from genome assembly GCA_964493075.1 of uncultured Nitrospirales bacterium. Lineage (GTDB taxonomy): Bacteria > Hydrogenedentota > Hydrogenedentia > Hydrogenedentales > CAITNO01 > SLFT01. The sequence goes on from CAZBNU010000130.1 coordinate 10,912, forward strand.
CCGGCTGCTGGCCAAATCACCCGAAATACGGGAAGTACTGCCTAAATGGCTTTGGCCCCTTGCGTGGCCGCTTATCGAACTTATTGCGGGCCCTGCCGACCCAATACATCACGCGGCACAAACAGCAGGAACACCGTTCCTTATGCTCAACGGTTCCGAAGACGACATCGTCACGCCGGAAGCTGCCAGAGCCTTATACAAAGCATTGGGCGAACCCAAAGAAATCCGCTGGTATCCCATTAACCATCCCAACCTCGAACCCAACGGCAAAGAGGTCATCAAGATGCTGGATGACGGGCTGAAGTGGTTTCAGGAACAAGA
>CAZBNU010000131.1:0-11184 GCA_964493075.1 uncultured Nitrospirales bacterium
TCCAGAAGAATAACGGACGTCAGTCAACAAAGATCGTGCCCAAATTTGGGTAGAGATACCTTAATGTTTCCGGCGGTGCGGCTTTTTTGATCTTCAGAGCGGCTTCTATTTCCAGTGCGTTTACTACGGCCTGACCGCGGTAGTGGTTGTTGGTGACCACATACAGCCGGTTCATCTGTTCCCGCATGTTTTTGATGCGTTCTATCCACGGGGCGAGTTCTTCCCGGTCATAGAGGTAATTGTACCGTTCGTTGCGCCCGGATTCCTTATTGAACCAGTGTTCCTGGTTGCGTCCGTGGAGCCGCACATACCCGAAGGGCGCAGTCACATGTGCCGTTGGCGCCAGGCAGGCATTCAACAGTGGCTGGTCAATGTTGCATAGGGCGATGCGGCGTTCGGTAAGTCCTGCAATAAAATCGGGGTGGTCCCACGACGCATGGCGCACTTCAACTGCCAGCGGCAGTCCATCCAAGCTGTCCGCCAGACGCGCCAGGTACTGTCGGTTTTCCGGAGTGCGTTTGAAACTCCAGGGAAACTGCGCCAGTACCGCACCCAGTTTTCCCGATGCGGTCAGGGGCATCATGCTTTCCCGAAACGCGGCAACCACGCCCGTATCCGGTTTCGTGCTGCGGTCGTGGGTAAGGGCGGACGGCAATTTGGCACAAAACATAAACCGCGGATTCGCGGCGGTCTGTGCGATCCACGAGGCGCACTGTCGCGGCGCGATGGGACGATAAAAGGTGACGTTAATCTCCACCAAATCGAACCATTGCGACAACAGGGACAGCGGTTTCGTTGCCCGACTCATTTTTTCCGGATAAACGATACCCTTCCAATCGGGGTATTCCCAACCGGCGGTGCCTGTGAAAATACCTGCTTCCGAATCGGGCAGTTGCTCAGGCATCGTCTTCAGGAACCCGGTACAGTTCCCGCAGCCGCGCCAGTTCCGTTTTTAACTGCGCTACCTGTTCCGCATAAGCGGGATTGTCATATTCGCTCTTCATTTCATTGGGGTCTTTTTCGAGATCATAGAACTCCCACTCGTCGAGGGTATAGAAGTAGGCGAGTTTGTAGCGTTCCGTGCGCACACCGTAATGCTTGTATACATTATGCACCTTACCCTCGCCCTCATAGTAGTGATAGTAGATGGACTTGCGCCAGTCATCGGGCGTCTCGCCGTGCATGAGGGGCACCATGCTTCGTCCCTGCATATTCTCCGGCACGGGCAGTCCTGCAATGTCCAGGAAGGTTTCGGCGCAGTCGAGATTCTGCACCATGGCGGTTGCCTCCGAGCCTGGTTTGATAACGCCCGGCCACCGCGCCACCAAAGGCGTACGAAGGGATTCTTCATAAATAAAGCGCTTATCGAACCAGCCATGTTCGCCCAGGTAGAAACTCTGGTCTGAAGAATAAAACACCACCGTGTTTTTGTCCTGCCCGGTTTCCTCCAGATAATCGAGAAGACGCCCTACGTTATCATCCACCGAGGCGATACAACTCAGGTAGTCTTTCATATACCGCTGATACTTCCAGCGCACCAGATCATCCCCTTCAAGATTGGCCTCCAGAAACGCGTCGTTCTTCGGGTCGTATGCGGCATCCCAGGCAGCGCGTTGTTCCTCCGTCATACGGCCATAGGTGCGCTTCATCGCAACGTCTTTCTTTTCTTCTTCCGTCCATACCTTGAGGTCAGACCCCATACGCATGGTTTTTTCGATGGTCATATCCTGTTCGCGGGCGGCGGTACCGCGTCCGGAATAATCATCAAACAGGGTGTCCGGTTCCGGAATGGTGACATCGTCGAACTTGGTGAGATGGTTTGGCCCTGGCTCCCATTCCCGGTGAGGCGCCTTATTTTGCACCATCAACACAAACGGTTTTTCCGGGTCGCGCTTTCCTTTGAGCCAATTCAGCGCCTTGTCCGTAATAATATCGGTTACATAGCCCTCTTCCCGCACTTTTCCTGCCGGTGTGATAAAATCCGGGTTGTAATAATGCCCCTGCCCCGGCAACACCTCCCAGTCATCGAACCCTGTGGGATCTGTTACAAGGTGCCACTTGCCATAAATAGCTGTCTGATAACCCGCCTTACGCAGTAGTTTCGGGAAGGTCTGTTGCTCACCATCAAACTTGCTGCCGTTATCTTTGAACCCGTTCAGATGACTGTGCAGGCCAGTAAGCACCACAGCGCGACAGGGGCCGCAGATGGAGTTGGTGACGAAACTATTGCGGAAGATCATGCCCTCATTGGCGATACGGTCTATGTTGGGTGTTGGCGCTACTTCTGCCAAGCGGCCACCGTAAGCGCTTACCGCATTCTGCGCATGATCGTCACTGTATATCCAGAGGATATTCGGGCGCGTGCCGGGGCTTGCCCATGCGTTGCTGATGCTGCCGCAGAAGGCCGTTGCCGCAGCTGCGCCACCCGCCTGTTTCAGAAAATCGCGTCGTGTAATCATGGTTGGTGATCCTTATACTGTTGTTTGATGTTAAAAGTATAGCGGAATTGGGTACACAGGGCAAAAGAAGGAGGATTTATTTTTCCGTAAAGAACGCGAGGAATACAAAAATGACGCATCACAGTTTTGTTTCCTGCACCCGTATGCAATGCTGCTAGGGCGTGAAATACAATTTCGCGAACAAGTGCGTTCCAAAATTCAATTTTGGAACGAGCCGAATCGAAGACAAAAGTTCCTACAGAGAATTCCTATTCCGGTATCATAAAACAGGTGTGCGCTAGTTCGGTGAGTGCCGCCACCTGTGCCGCCTGCCAAGCCGCGTCGTGGCTAAGTTCGGCAGCCATCAACGCCGCCACTTTCGGTGCAGCGGCAATGGCGGCGCGGGCGTTCAAGAAAAGCATACGGGAACGACGCGCCAGGAAGTCCTCTACGGTGCGTGCCTGTTCTTCGCGCACCGCCCAAATCACTTCGCCAGCGCAGGTATCAAGGTCGGGATGCAGTTTCGCCTGCCACTCCTTGTTATCCTCCATGAGATTTTTAATATGGAAGGCATCTGCGCCATAGGCGGCAAATTCGCCCAGTTCTTCCGGTTTCTTCACATAACCGTGAATGTGCAGATGATGTGTTTTGCAAGGCAGGGTATCCAATTCCGCCACCACGGACGCCTGGTCCACCGTATCTTCGGCCATTCGCCGGTAGGTGGTCCATTTGCCACCTGTAATGGTGACCAGCCCCGAATTGGAGATGTGCAGGGTGTGGTCCCGCGACAGTGCAGCAGTATTGCTTTCGCCTTCAGCGGAAACCAGCGGTCGAATGCCGGTGAACACACTGAGCACATCGCTTTCAACAGGGTCTTTGCTCAGATAACGGGCTGCGTGGGTAAGCAAAAAGTCCAATTCTTCCGGCAATGCGCTTGGTTCAAATGTCGCCTTGGCGACCGGCGTATCGGTAGTGCCCACCAGGGTATGATTATGCCAGGGGATGGCGAACAGCACACGTCCATCATCGGTATGGGGCACCATGATGGCACTGTCTCCGGGCAGAAAGGATCGGTCCAACAGAATATGAACGCCCTGACTGGGACTAATCATTCGCGCTGCTTTCGCATCATCCATTTGTCTGATGGTATCGGTAAATGCACCGGTGGCATTCACCACCACGCGCCCCTTCAACTGGTATTCAGCGCCGCTTTCCTTGTTAATCGCCACAACACCGCGTACAATGTCGTCTTCCTTGGTTAACGCCCCGACTTCGACATAATTGGCAACGGTAGCGCCGTGCTCAACAGCAGTCTGCATCATATTGATGAGCAGGCGGGCATCGTCGAATTGGCCATCATAATACATGACACCGCCCCGCAGCCCTTCTGTTTCGATGGTGGGGATGTGCTCCAGTGTTTTCTTTAGGGACAGGTTGCGAGAGGTGCCAAAACCGTGGCGTCCCGCAAGAAAGTCATAGACCCGCAGGCCAATGCCGTAGAAAGGCGCTTCCCACCAGGTATAGTTGGGCACAATGAAGGGAAGATCATGGACAAGGTGAGGCGCATTTTCACGGAGCAGCCCGCGCTCCTTGAGCGCTTCCAACACCAGCGATACATTACCCTGTTGCAGATAGCGCACCCCGCCATGAACCAGTTTGGTGCTGCGACTCGACGTACCCTTGCCGAAGTCATACGCTTCCAGCAACAGGGTGCGGTATCCCCGAGATGCAGCGTCAATGGCAATTCCCATTCCCGTGGCGCCACCACCTATGATAATAAAATCCCACACCTCGTTCTGGTCTTCAATGGCCGTAATCATGGTGGTTCGTGTCAACATAGGCAAAATTCCTCCTGTTCTGATCATCCAGTGGGCTTGCTTGCCAGTTTCATTCTTTCGGCTATTGCCTTACCGGCGGCGATACCTGAACGGGTTGCCCCTTCAATGAGACCACCGCAAAACGCATCGCCCGCGAAATACAATGGGGCGCGTCCTTCAACGAGATAGAAATTCTTTTGCAGGGTGTTCGCTGGAGTTCCGTAACGCCAGCACTCGGTATGTACGCTTACGATTCTACTTTTCAGCAACGATACGGCAGCCTTCGTAATCAGTTCGCCCACTTCCTCCTGGGGAGTGTCAATGTGTGCTTCGGCAAATTTCTTGGTGGTGTGAATGGTAACTGCGGACACGGGCGAAATACCCTTAATCTGATTGTCTGCAATCCAGGAGATATCAGGATCGTCAACCCGCGCCGCGCCGGGCGAAGGCAGCCCGGAGGGTCCGTCAAGAATCGCCGCAACTGCAATCTGCGGTATGTATTCCACACCGGTCAAGGGCAACAACAATGCGCCCATGCGCCAGGTATTTTCATCATTTATCAGACGGAGTGCTGCAGGTGGCGGCGGCGTCAACAACACCATGTCCGCCTTGATGCGTTTGCTACCTTCAACCTCAATAAGCCAGCAGGCGCGCCCTTCCGAGATGCGCTTCACAGTGGTGTTCAAGCGCACCTGTATATTTTGCGCCAACGCTTCCGGAAGAGTGCGCATCCCCTTTGCACCACAGTAGCGGGGATGGCTTGCCAGCTCCGAAACACCGGAAATCTCCGGAAAGCCGCGTGTCCATTCACGGGCCGTTCCCGAAGTAAGCCAACCATCTGCAATATCACGAAATTCGGGATGACGTATGGCAAAGAACTGTGCCCCAAGATCAAATACGCCGTCTTCGTGAACAATAGTCATACAACGGCCACCAAGTGCAGCTGCACGCTCCAGCACGAGCGGCTGGATATCATTCTCCACTAGAACTTGTGCTGCGGCCAGCCCCGAAATGCCAGCGCCGATAATAACAACGCCGTGGTATTCGCCGTGGGGCGGTTGATGTTGTGCTATTCTTGCCATATTATTTATTTCATACGTTTCATGCTGAATTGTGATGTCATGGGGAATGCCTCAAATGGCACTTCGGAACACACACGCTACCCTTGTGGTGTTATTGTACCTGAATGTTTAGTTGAAGTAAAAAGAACGAACCGGTCACTACCCAAAAGTTGAAACCATTCCTGCTGCGCAGGTATACTTAACTGTTAGAAATCTAACAATGATGGCCGTTCAGATTTGTTAGTATTATATAAACATACGAACTGGAGGGTGCGATAATGGAAATACTTGCTTTGCTCTTACTGGGGCTCGTGGTCGCTGTTATCGTCGGCAGCATTTGCGGCATTGTGGCGGTCCGGCGCATACAAAACCTTCACATTGATCTGGAGCTGCTGCAAAATAAGGTGCGACGGCTGGAAGCGCGCATTCTGGATGGGACTGCCACCGAAACGGTAAAACGGGAAGCGTTCATACAAACACCGGCACCGCTATCAGTTGTGGCAGCGCAGACACCACCAGAAGTTCCGAAACCTACAGCCTCACAAAAACAACAGGATTCCATTCCGCCGTTGCCTGTTCGTATTCCTTCGGTACAAGAACAACGACCACAGGCCTCGCCATCCGCCCTGTCCCTGGAAATGCAACTGGGCACACGCTGGATCATCTGGATAGGCGCAGTGATTTTTCTTGGCGGTGTGGCGCTGGCGCTAAAATACACCTACGACAATAATCTTATCGGCCCGAGTGGGCGTATCATGATTGGCGCGTTAACCGGCATCGTTGCCCTGTTCGTGGGCGAGTACTATGAGCGGCGCAAACTGGTCATCCCATTTCAGGCATTCACCGGCGGCGGTCTTGCCATTTTCTACCTGTGCATTTTCTTTGCGTTTCAGGTGTATCACCTGACTGGCTCCGGTATTGCCATGCTGCTGGCAGTGCTGGTGACAGGACTTGCCATAAGCCTATCGGTTATCCATAACGCCATGCCCATAGCCCTGCTGGCAGTAACAGGCGGCTATTTGAGTCCCGTATTTCTGTCCACCGGTCAGAATGCGCCGTGGCAACTGTTCACCTACATCGCAATTCTGAATTTGGTGGCATTGGGAGCGGGCTATTTCCGGAAGTGGCGAGCACTCGATCTGTTCTGCTTTGGCGGCACGGCGTTACTGTACCTGGCCTGGTTCGATAAGTTCTACAGTTTCCCGGAACAGGCAGCACCGGCACTTACTTTTACTACCCTGTTCTACGTCATGTTCCTGATTGCGCCGGTATTGTACAGCCTTGCACGCGGCATTCCTGAAGGTCTGCAGAGTCTCACGCTCATCATCGGCAATTCCCTGTTCTGGTTGTTCTGTTATTATCAGGTGCTGTTCGAGGAGTATCGAGAGGCACTCGGGCTGGTGGCGTTGCTACAGGCACTATTGGTCTTCTTCATTTATCTGTTGTGGATGCGCCGCGTGAAAGACCCTACGCCCACTGCGCACTCCCTGCTTGTAATTTCCATGTCCCTGCTCACCCTGGTGTTCCCACTCTGGTTCCGTTTTTATGCCATTCCACTATCGTGGGCCGTGGAAGGCGTGGTACTGTTGTGGCTGGGCTTCCGGTTCCGAAGCGAACTTACCCGGCTTGGCGGCGTTGCTGTACTTGCATTGGCGGGTATTGGACTTCTCTACTACCTGCCCCTGCACACACAGGCTTTTGTGCCTATATTCAATGCATCTTTTGGCGCGTGGATTTTTGTAGTCCTTTGTGTCACCTGCGCTGCACGGATAGTCTATGTCCGACGTGATGAAGACGAAACCACGCTTGTGCCGCTGGCAGGTGGCTTGTCTCTTGCTGCGGTAGTGATGGCGTGTTTCCTGCTTACCGCTGAAACCTTCCAATATTGGGAATTACGCGGCGGGGACGGCTGGTTCGTCAACGCCTCGGCATCGTTGACGCTACTTTGGATAATTATTCCCGCTGTCATGGTACAGCAGGCCATAACCCGGCAACAGAAGCCTCTGGCGTGGCTGGCGCAGGCGGGCTATGGGTTCTCATTGCTGGTGTTTATTTTCAGCATTGGCGGGTTGGAATGTGACAGCCCCTGGCTGCTGTTCAACCTGTTTGCCATGCCCAAACTACTTTTGATTATCTGCATGTGGGTCGGCATCTCCCTACTGGCGGAATCCATGCCTTTTGATGCGCGGCTCGGCAAATTATGGCTTGGACTGGCCGGTCATGGCGCACTGGCATTGCTGTCGTTTCTGGAATTGATCCGCTGGGGCAGGGAAACAACCGTCATGGACACCGACATGGCGGTAGGCATCGTCTCGGCGGCATGGGCGCTTCATGCCTGCATCCTGATCTGGTACGGGCTGATGACCCGCGAACACCTGCGCCGTTATACCGGATTCGCCCTGTTTGCCATGGCTGCCGGTAAGACGGTTTTCATAGACGTGTTTGAATTGGACGCTGTGTACCGGATTATCTCCTGGCTTGGCGTGGGCATGCTGCTCGTTGTGGCGGCGCTAATCTACCAACGCTACAGCGCCATACTACTTTCGGAAGAGGAAAATAAGAATTGATAATTGTCAATTATCATTTTTTTTCGTCACTTGACCTGTGCCCCCTTTACCCGATACCCTAATCTTCAAGTCCGAAAATAAGGATCCCTAAAATGGCACATACCATCAGCAGACGTGATTTTCTGAAACATACTTCAGCCGCCTTTGGCGCTGCTGCACTGGCGGGCGTTTATGGCACCCGTACCCTGGCGCAGGAAACCGCAAAACCCAATATTCTGTTTCTCTTTGCGGACGACATGACCTTTAACGCCATCAGGGCATTGGGGTGCAGCGAAGCGGTGACGCCGAATCTTGATCGGCTGGTGAAGCGCGGTGTCAGTTTCACCAACTGCTATAATCAGGGTGGGTGGCATGGCGCGATATGCGTGGCAAGCCGTACTATGCTGATCACAGGGCGCTTTCTGTGGAACGCCAGGGACACAGAAAAAACGATGGAGCAGGAATGCGCTGAAGGGAGGCTCTGGCCGCAGTATTTGGAACGGGCTGGCTACAATACCTATATGTGCGGCAAATGGCATGTAAAATGTAAAGCAGAGGACGTGTTCCAAACCACCGGACAGATACGCGGCGGCATGCCGCCGGATGTGAAAGTACAGTATGATCGGCCCCATGAAGGGCAACCTGATCCCTTTGACCCAACTGACCCCGAACTGGGCGGTTTTTATACTGGCGGTAAACACTGGAGCGAAGTGGTGGGCGACGAAGGCATAGGATTTCTGGAGGAAGCCGCCCAAAAAGAGAATCCCTTCTTCATGTACCTTGCTTTCAACGCACCCCACGATCCTCGACAGTCGCCTCAGGAATATCTGGACATGCACCCGCTGGACAGTATTAAAGTACCCGAAAATTTCCAACCCGAACATCCCGACAAAGACGCTATCGGGTGCGGCGCCAGCCTTCGCGACGAGCGCCTCGGACCATTTCCTCGCACGGAACATGCTGTCAAGGTGCATCGCCAAGAATACTATGCCATCATTTCCCACGCGGACGCGCAGATTGGGCGCATCCTCGACGTACTCGAAGCCACCGGAAAAGCGGACAACACCTACATTTTCTTTACAGCAGATCACGGTCTCGCAGTAGGGCAGCACGGCTTAATGGGCAAGCAGAACATGTACGAACACAGCATGAAAGCGCCGCTCATTGTGGCAGGGCCCGGCATTGCGGCGAACAAGCGCATTGATGCTCTGGTGTACCTGCAGGATATCGTGCCTACCACCCTCGAACTGGCAGGGGTGGCCAAACCGGAACAGGTGCAGTTCAACAGCCTTATGCCCATCATCAAAGGTAAAAAAGACACCGGGTACGAAGCCATCTATGGCGCGTACATGGACAAGCAACGCATGGTCCGCGTGGAAGACCACAAACTCATTTATTACCCCGGCATAGACAAATACGAACTCTACGACCTCGACAAAGACCCGCTCGAACGGTACGATCTTGCTGGGGACAGGAAAATGAGCACCCGCCTCAATGCCATGAAAATGCGGCTGCGGGAACTCCAGAAAGAAATAGGAGACCCTTTTGTGGGTTCATAAGTCTTGAAGAAAATACTATGCAACGCAGATGTGCTGTAGCAAGATTTCTAATTCCTGATCCCTAATTCTCCCAGGAGACTTCCCGTTGCCAGTTGAAAATCCACAAGCGATTTTTCGTAGGCGATACGCGCCTGTAGTTCCTGCACCTGGGCGGCGGTAAGGTCTTCCTGCACACGCAACACCTGGTAGCTGGTTGTGGTGCCCAGCTGCAACCGCTTCTCTTCGGCGGAAACATTTGCTTCCTGCAGGCGCACCGTCTGCCGGTTACTTTCGGCAAGCACCTTGTTCGTCATCACAGAACGCGCCGCGTAGTGGACACCCATCATGAGCGCCATTTCCGTTTTCTTGCGGCGTTCCTCGGCCTGTCGCACGTTCAACCGGGCACGTTGATGCGCACCTCTTGCTGCACGATTGTTGATAACAATGGAACCCTGCACCCCCAATCCATAGGTGCGGTCCTGCTCTTCTGCAATTCCGGATATTGTCGAAGGCAAGCGCTGATCACGTCCGCCTCGCATGTAGGAACCCACGAGATCAAATTGGGGCAGCATCTCGTTTCGGGCACGCTGCTCGTCCAGTTCTGCATTGGCGATTTCCAGATCGGTCATGCGCATTTCGGGACGATTCTCCAACGCAGCGCGAACGCCGATCTCGATGCTCTCGTCAACGCTTTCCAATCTGAACAACTGATAGGATTCGGGATTCGGGCGGTCAGTAGGAATAATGGTAATGCGCGAAAAAAGCCCTTCATCCTGAAGGTTAAGTGCAAGTTTTAATACGTCGCCTGCGTCAGCAACACGAGCATAAGCAGCAATGAGTTCCGACTGACGCATGGCCACGCCAGCCTTGGCCTGGAGCACGTCGAGGTCCGCTGCCGTGCCAATGTCACGCCGTTTTTCGTTGATTTTGTAGAGGCGTTCGGCATTACGCAGCGCGCCTTCATGCACCCGCACGGCCTCTGTTGCTCCCGCCAAATCCCAATAGGATTTAACTGTATCGGCAATTTTGTTCAGGATGGTTAATTCCAATTGCGCCTCTGAAATCCCGCGCAGGTTTTCCGCCGCACGGATGCGGATGGTATTCACCTCTGTACCGAATCCCCGCAACAGCGGCTGGGTCAGGGTAAAACCAAGTTGCCCGCCATATTCGCCCTGGAACTTATCAAAGGTTGATTCCTCATAATTGACATTGAACTGTACGGCATACTGCATGCCGGTTTTGAGTTTTCCCCCAAGAGTCGACTCCGTGATTGTGCCTCTGGAATCCATGGACGAAAATCCGGCATAACGCCTCAAACGCTGATCGAGCGACATTGACGAGTTTGTATAGTTAATCTTCTGCTGCAATACAGGATCAAATTCTCCAGACGCGGCAATTTTCTCCGCCGCCGCCTTGTCCGGTTCGTATTCAGCGATAGTAATGTCGGGATTGTTTTCCAGCGCAATACGAATGGTCTCCTGCAGGGTCAGGCGCAAGGGTTGCCCCGCCGGGGCGCGTTCCGATGCCGCCCGCAACGCGGACAAGTCAATCAGGTCGGCAGAAATGGCTGCCCGCAACCGGTCGCCCACCGGCGCATCCACAGTCTCCGCTTCAGTGATACCTGGCGCAGTTTCTGCTACGTCAGTTTCGTTTTCAGCAAAAACCGTGGTTGCAATAGATGTTAGAAGCACGATAATAAACAAAAAAATACGCATGAGATACTCCGACTGTTTTTATCGAAATTCCACTGGGTTTACAACATTGCGTGGGCAACTATGATTTGT
>CAZBNU010000132.1:0-1241 GCA_964493075.1 uncultured Nitrospirales bacterium
CAATCATCTGCGGCTGTAGCGCCAGCATCCACATAGGCGTCGCCGCATTCCACCGTTACCGAGTCCAGGCCCTGCAGGGAAAGCAGAGGAGGAGTCATGTCAGGGTCACAGGGATCAGGCTCTGCCCACAGCATAAAGGGATAAGTAATGCCCTCGGTAATTCCCCAGATCGTTTCAAAATCCCAGCCTATTCCAGAAAAGGTTGCCATCTGCATCATCTGGGCAGTTAGAATGCCTGCGCCGCCAGCGGAGATAGCCTGACCAGAAGTAACAGTGTCCCAAAAAGAGAAAAATGTATTGCCATCGGCAGCATACCCCACCAGCCCGCCAGGATCGTTTGCTCCCGTTACTGGACCCGCTGCGTAACAGTTTGTAATGGTGCCATTATTGCTGCCGACGAGACCGCCAGCATAAAACTCGGCGGAAACAGGACCGGTAGCAAAGCAGTTGCTTACTGCATTTCCATTTGAGCCCGCCACACCACCGGCTTCGCTGAACAATGCCGAAACGTCCGCAGTGGAGAAACTTTCAGAAATAACGCCATAGTTGTAGCCAACCACACCACCAACAGCACCATCACCCTCAATTGTTCCCGATGTGCTGCATCTGCTGATGTTGCCGTAATTGAATTCGCCCACTATACCGCCGATGGAATAAGCGCCTGTTATCTGGCCGTTTACAACACAACCCGTAATGAATGCATCATTAACAGTGCCAGCAATACCACCGACAGCGCCATCGCCGATAACTGTGACGTTGTTCAATGTGAGTAGATCTACAGACGCGCCATAGGCAAGAGCGCCAAAGAGGCCGCGTCCCATTATGTCGGGGCGGTTGATATAAAGGTTATTGATGGCGTACCCCTGCCCGTCAAAACTTCCTGTGAACTCCCCGTCGCCCACCCCGGCTTTCTGTGGGAGTTCGCCGATAGGTGCAAAGCCCATGCCGCTGTTCCAGGTGTTGGTGATACTGGCATCAATATCCTGGGTCAGGTAATAGGCGCCGTTCAGTGGATAGTCAGGATCGTTACCGATCAACTGCAATTCTTCGATGGTATCTATTGCGATGGGCGCCGGGGGAAGTTGTGGCGACCACAGTAGGTAGGGATACGTAGCGCCTTCAACAATGCCCCATATCGTTTCAAAATCCCAGCCATCATTGGTGAAAGTGGCCATCTGCATCATTTCAGTAGTGGAACGTCCGGTACCGCCTGCGGAAGTAACCAGGCCGGAGGTGTCCAT
>CAZBNU010000132.1:1341-9273 GCA_964493075.1 uncultured Nitrospirales bacterium
GCAGTGGAAAAGCATTCTGTAATTGTTCCCGAATTATTTCCAGCAATACCGCCAGCAGCATAGTCTGCGGAAATTGTACCAGATGAAGAACATCTGGTGAAGGTGCAGCCGATGGCACTGCCCACAATACCGCCAGCCGAATCCCCGCCGGCCATGCCAATATTTACCACACATTCAACGAAACTGGAATTGTTTGCAACGCCAGCGATGCCACCAGCATGGCCGTTGCTGTTAATGGTTGCGTTTATTAGAGCCAGACGTTCCACGGATGCGCCGAAGGCGATGGCACTGAATAAACCAACACTGGTGCCTTCATAGCGGGAAATATAGAGATCGGATATGCTGTACCCCTGACCGTCCAGAGAGCCGATAAATTCCATATCACCCGTCTTGGTTTGCGCTCCTCCGGCAGAACCAATAGGTTCAAAGCCCATACCGCCGTTCCAATTAACCGTGTCGGAAGCATCAATATCCTGGGTCAGGTAATAGTCGCCGTTTAGAGGATAGCCCGGGTCTAACCCGATTAACTGTAGTTCTTCAATGGTGCTGATGCCAATGGGTACCGGCGGTGTGGGCGGCAGCCATTGCAGATAAGGATAGGAGACGCCTTCATCAATAGTCCAGATGGTGTCAAAATCCCAGCCGTCTGTGGTGAAAGTAATCTGTTGCATCATCTGTGATGTGGTATGTCCGGTGCCGCCTGCTGATACCGCTGTTCCGGAAGTATCCACATCCCAATAGGAATAATCAATGCTCCCGCCGACTGAAAAACCGACCAGGCCACCTTTGTTATTTGTTCCAGAAATCAGGCCCGCAGAAAAACTGTTTGATATGCCGCCGTCGTTATAGCCCACAAGCCCTCCGGCATTGGTTACCACAGAAACGTCACCTAGGGCATAGCAGTCATTAATAGAACCATAATTAAAACCGACCAGACCACCCGCATCAGTGGTTACCGCGGTTACAGTTGATTCCGAATAGGCCTCAGATAAAGTGGCAGCGCTGAAACCCACCAGCCCGCCGACGCTATAGTCGCCATCAACGGTTCCGACGCTGGAGCATTGGGCGAGCGTTCCGTAGTCGAAGTTGCCGATGATACCGCCGACGTTGCCGTTTCCTGCAACAGTTGCGTTCACAACGCAATGTGAAATGTAGACGTCGTTTGCTAAGCCGACAATAGCGCCGACATTGTCCATGCCCGTAATGGAGGCATTTTCAAGAATCAGGTTGACTATTGACGCGCTATAAGAGGCAACGGCGAAAAGCCCTATATTGCTTTCTGTTGGCCGGTTGATGTAAAGATTTGATATGACGTGGCCCTGCGCGTCAAAACTGCCGCTGAATTCCATCATGCCGGTTTTCGCCGGATAAAAGCCCAGCGGCTCAAAACCCAAACCGCCATTCCAGGTGCTGGTGGCGGAAGCGTCTATGTCCTGTTCTAGGAAATACATGCCATTCAAGGGGTACCCTGGGTCCGTCCCAATCAATTGAAGTTCTTCGATGGTGCTGATAGAAATGGGTCCAGGAGGATCGAGGACAATGACATCGCGGGTTACTGTTGTTGCGGCATTTCCGGATATGTCTGTAACATCGTAGGTAACGACGTAGGTCCCGGGGGTATTGACATCTACAAAATCACCGCCCGTGGTTATGGTAGAACCTACCCCGGGGTCACAGGTATCAGTAGCTGTGGCGCCTGCTTCAAAATAAACATCCCCAAGAGGAATGTATACGGTCGCATCACCGAAAAGGGATATTTCAGGGGCAACCGTATCTTCTACTATGACTGTGCGCGTTACGCTTAATGGTGTTCCTTCCGTGGAGGTAGCGGAATAGGTGAGAATATATTCGCCCGGAATTGATGTCAATACTTCGCCTTCGGTGGTTACGGTTAGTGAACCGAAGTCGTCTATCGCTTCAGCGCCGGGGTCTACAAACGCCTCCGGGCATTCCAGATAGATGGGGTCTGCGCCAAGCAGAAGAATGGAACCCGTCTGTATCAACTCATAAGCGCCCATATCAGCCAAAACACCTTGCGGACGTGCCAGTCCGACAATATCAGTTGTGGCGCGTGGGTCCACCGGCGCAACATCTTTACAGGGGGATTCCCATTGTAAGGAAAAATCCTCGTTCCACGCATCGGTGAACAGCGGATCGGCCTGGGTATTGCCGGTGCCAGCGATGACCTGTTCTGTACGGGAGTAGTTGGCGGTAATGACAGCAGTATGCCCGCCGTTGAACAGGGGAATGACATGGTCGGCCACGATGGTATTGGTGAGTGCCAACTGGCCCTCAAAGGCAAAGTGAAACAGGGAGCCAGACAAGGACTGATTGTTATAGAAGGTGCAGTGAACAAAATCTGTAAATACGTATTCGTTGTAAATAACCCCGGAATTGAAGGCATTATTGTCCAAAAAAACGCAGTTAATGGCGGTTAGCGTTGATCCAAATCCTTTCACGGGGTGGACATGGGAGATAGCGGCGCCATTTTGGGCGTTGTTGCTGTCAAATACACAATTCTGTATGGTGCAATCCACGCTATCCACATGCAGACCGCCACCATTAAGGTTGGATTCGTTGTTAAAAAAAGTGCAGTTGGAAATGGTAACGCCTGAACTGATTACGAATGCGCCGGCACCGTCTTGTGTTGACCCATAGCCGTGCTGGATGGTAAATCCGTCAAGGATGGCTGGTGCCGTAATATTCACACAGGAGAAACCGGACCCGCCGTCTATGATGGTGAGGTTTGCAGCAGGATCACGCTCTTCGCGGGTGGATTCCGTACCGTCGAAACCGCCGTAAATGTGGGATTCAACACCGATTTCAACGACAGCCATGCCCGTATCCATGCTGTAGGTGCCCGCGGCAACCCAGATTTCTGCCGGTGGTTGCGCACCTATGGCGTGCTGTATGTGTGTGAACGCAGTTGCCCAACTCGTACCGTCTTCTGTGCCGCTCACGTTGTCCACGTCAACGTATACCGCCTGAGAATAAGCGGTAGCACTTAACAGGACTGCCAGCCCAAGTAGTAACGCCGATACTGAAAATAGTTGCTTCTTCATAATAACCCATCCCTTATGCCGATGCGCGTCATGGTAAAGGCCTCATGCCGGATTCCAAAAAAAACATTCCTTGTACAATACAAGATACCATTTTATAGTATTATACCTGCTTTAGGTCAAAAAAAACAGTACTTTTGCATGCTACCCATTATTTATTACAATATAGGGGAGTTCGTTTGCAACCAAGGAGCCCAAAATGCGGAACATATTTCTATTGTTGATCTGTTTGGTGTTGGTCGCGTGTGCCGGTACTGAAGGGGTGCGCCATCCCGGAGAGGATGCTTCTGATGCCGTTGTGGCCCCCCAGCGGAATGCGGAAGAGGTGGCCCGTGAAAAAGAGGCGGCACTGGCAAGGCGTGCCACGCTTCCCAAGGGCATGCTGGATATTGACGTTACAAATGTGGTGGGAGACCGGTTGCCTACACGGGTGGACCTCATTTGTTTTGACGACAACACGGCCATATCTCTCGATGTGCCCCAAGGAGTGCTCGAATCGCCTCAGCCCGTGGGAAGTTATCGCGCCTATGTGCATGTCTATGATTCCGGTGTTCCGGTGCTTGTTACGGTTGAAGATATAACCATTCAGGAGACACGACCCACCTACCTGCTGGTGAATTTGCTGGAAGGGGCGGGAGGCGTCATGGCGTTGCGCAGTTTTGATGCGGACGGTGATCTGGCATTGGACCGTGTGGAAATGAAAATGGGCACGGACCCTTATAATGCGGCAGGCATTCCCGGGCGCGTGGAATTGTTTCACAGCACGCAGGTATTGAATAGCGCCACCCAGTGGTATTGCGGCGAACTCCATGCCTATTCCCATTATAGCGTGGGGACGGAGAGTGTAGGGCAACTGGTGCAGCGTGCGGAAAAGGAAAACCTCGATTTTCTGGCAATCACAGACCGCAACACCCTTGCCGCCACACAAGACCCGGCGTTTCGTTCCGAAAAACTAATTCTCTTGCCTGCCATGGAATGGGGGACAGAGGAAATGGGCGTGGCGCTGGTTTATGGGGCGCGTACTGAACCCGATCTGCCCACCAATATGCGTTCCGCACAGGCCGAGTGCATCCGGGTGCAGGCACAGGGCGGCGCGTGGATGATAGCCCATCCCACGTTTCCAACGAAGCCGTGGCAGTGGGGCCTCAGTTTCGTAAATGGGGTGGAGGTCTGGTTCCGTGATTTCCGGAGTGTGCCGCCTGTGTCGTTGCAGCAGCTGGGCGAACCCGCCAAAGAACGCAGTAACGGGGAACTGATTCATTCCATTGCCGCTGCTGCTGCAGCGGGGAATCATGGTGAAATATCGGCCAATGCACAGGCAAACCTGTTTTATGATTACGAACTGGTGCGGGGGTTAATGGCTGGGGCCATTGGCGGCAGTGGCAGCGGTAGCAAAAGTGTTCCCCTGGGGAGGCCGATTACCTATATCCATGCGCGTGAGTTATCCGTTCAGGGACTGCTGGAGGGATTACGGCTGGGACGCACCTACGTGTCTAGCGGTCCGGATGGTCCCAAATTATATTTCGGTGCTGACGTGCTGAGTGACGACACCATGGATGTGGGTATCGGCGGGGTGATCCCGCTGAATGTGGAGGTCACATTCGAGGTGGTAGTGAATAATGCCGTAGGCAAAAAACTGCAGGTATTGGAGAACGGTCGCCCCATCCGCACCGTTCCCATTAACGACAAAGATACGGGCATACGCTTCAAACGATTGCCCACCGGCGATGCCGCCTACCGCGTGCGGGTGATCGGTAGTGCCGATCCCAATGCAAAGGGCTTCGGACCGCTGGAAGTGTACGCCATTTCCAGCCCCATTTATGCCCGTGACATTACCCGTGATTTGCTGGTGCGCAATCCCAATTTTGACCCCGACAAGTCCTGGGTGCGCATACAAAGCGATTCCATGCGGGATGTTGATATCGAATTGCCCGAACAGGTCGCGCCTGCACAAGTGCCGGGATGGTAATGTCATCGCCAAGGATACCTTTTTAATGAACCCATTACAGCAAATACAAAAGGCATGTGCCTGTCCCATATTCCTGGATGACATAACACGAACGCTCTACGCGACCGATGCCTCGGTGTATCAGGTGACGCCCGCCGGGGTAGCTTTCCCTCGTAGTCTCGAAGAAACGGCGGCGGTGTTGGCGGCAACAGCGGCGGCCGGTGTGCCCATTTCCCCGCGTGGTGCAGGCAGCGGGTTGGCCGGTGCAGCATTGGGTGAAGGATTGATTGTTGATCTGGCACGACACAACCGATTTATCACCAATTTCGACCCCGAAGCGCGCACTGTCCGTGTTGGCGCCGGGGTGGTGCTGGATCAACTGAATGCTTTCCTCAAGCCCCATGGTTTGACCTTCGGGCCGGATGTCGCCACCAGTTCCCGCGCCACCCTCGGCGGTATGATTGCCAACGACAGTTCCGGTGCGCGGGCCCCCTTGTATGGCACGACAATCGAACATGTGCGCAGTCTTGAAATTGCCCTGCCCGACGGAAAGACTGCTGTGCTTAGCGCGGAATCACCGGATATGCAGGACATGCTCGCCCATGCACAGGAACAGATCGTTGGACAACGGGATGAAATCGAACGGCGTTTCCATCGCAACATCCCCAAACGTTGGCCGGGTTTTGGACTGAACCGATTTCTGGCCACGCTGGACGCGGGGAAGGTGGATTTTGGAAAATTGGTAGGCGGCAGCGAGGGGACGCTGTGCGCCGTATATGCCGCCACCATCGGTGTAGTACCGTTACCACCGGCGACCGGATTGGCGCTGCTGTTTTTTAATTCGGTAGAGGAGGCATTGCAGACTTCGGTGGACCTGCTCGATTTGGAACCGGCCAGTGTTGAGCAGATAGACGATATGCTTTACGATCAGACCAGGGGACAGCGTGTGTTTCAGGCGGCGCGGGAGTTGCTGCAACTGGATGCAAAACCCTGCCGTGCCATTCTGCTGGTGGAGTTTTACGATAACATCGAAGACAAACTTGCGGAAATTGCACGGCGTTCGCCGGGGATACGTCATCATATCTGCGCTACGGAACGGGAGAAGGCGCTGGTGTGGCATTTGCGCAAGGCGGGACTGTCGCTGCTTACGGGCTGTCCCGGCACTGCCAAGCCCACGGCGGGCATTGAGGATGTGTCCGTGCCGCCACGGCAGTTGCCGGAGTATGTGAGCGCGCTGCGTTCGGTCATGTCGCGGTTGGGACTGAAGGCGTCCTTCTACGGTCATGCCGCATCCGGACTGCTCCATGTGCGACCTGTGCTGGATTTGCACACCGCAGAGGACATCCGGAAATTCCGGGAACTTGCCGGTGAGGTATCCGCATTAACCCGACAGTTCAACGGATCGCTCACCGCCGAACACGGCGTAGGTATCGCCCGCACGGAATATGTCGCCGATCATATTGGCCCCACATTGCTGAACGTCATGCGCGAGGTCAAGACCGCTTTTGATCCCAGGGGCGTAATGAACCCCGGCAAGATTTTTGATACCGGACGCTTTCACATTGACACCGACTTGCGGCAGGGTGCAGGAGCGCAAATTCCGATTCCTTTTGAACCCATGCTGGAATTCGCCGCCAAGGATCATTCCTTCACAGGCAACTTGGAACAGTGTAATGGATGCGGGGGCTGCCGTAAGGATGTACCCACCATGTGTCCCACCTATCAGGCGACGGGTGATGAACTCATGTCCACACGGGGCCGCGCCAACATCATCCGTGCGGTACTGGAAGGACGACTGGGCGATCCCGATAATCCGTTGAACAGCGAGGCGCTGGAACAGGCGTTAGGCAATTGTTTGTCCTGCAAGGCCTGTGAAGAGGAATGTCCGTCCAATGTGAATATGGCGTTGCTGAAAGCGGAACTCCTCCACGCACAACATCGCCACTATGGAACGCCGTTCCGGGCGCGTCTGTTAAGCCGTGTGGATGTGTTGAACGTGATGGGAAGCATTGCCCCACCCCTGGCAAACGCCACAATCAAGAACCCGCTGTTCCGTAAACTGCTGGAACAGGTGGCAGGCGTGGCCGCACAACGTCCATTGCCTACCTATGCACCGCAGCGCTTTGATGTGTGGTTCAAAAAACACAAGAAAAAGGAACAAGGAAAAGACAGGGGAGAGGTGCTGCTGTGGGATGACTGTTTTGTTCGGCATAATGAACCGAACATCGGACAAGCCGCCGTCAAAGTTCTGGAAGCCGCCGGCTACCGTCCCCGGCTGGTGCAGGGACACGCCTGCTGCGGACGGCCCGCCTTCAGCATGGGCAGGCTGGATGTGGCGCGGGATTTCGGCAAGCGCAATCTTTCCTTGCTCAAAAATAACGACCTGCCAATCATCTTTCTCGAACCCTCCTGTTACGCCATGTTCCGCGAGGAATACATTGAACTCAACCTCGACGGCGCAAAAGAAACCGCAGAGCGGGCTGTGCTCTTCGAGCATTTTATCGAAGCGCTCCTGCGCAAAGAACCCGACGCGCTGCCCCTCCAGCAAAACAACCACGGCATCGCCATCCACGCCCACTGCCACGCCAAAGCGCTCACCGACACCAACGTCATGCTGCAGCTGGCGGCGCGCATGGCAGGCAGTGATGCGCGACTCCTCGACAGCGGCTGCTGCGGCATGGCAGGCGCTTTCGGGGCCATGAAAGAAAAATACGACCTCAGCCTCGAAGTCGCCCAAGCCCTGAAAAACCTTCTCGATCCCCTACCCGCCGATACCCGCATCATCGCCTCCGGCGCCAGCTGCCGCCACCAGATCACTCATATTACTGACCGGCCTGTATGGCATTTCGCAGAAATCATTGCCGAAACCTTTGTGCCATAGTTGTAGGGTGGGTGAAGAGCAGCGAAACCCACCATGTACGATAC